>JAAYMK010000031.1 GCA_012521405.1 Bacillota bacterium | reverse complement strand
CAACAATGTGCCGCTTTTCAAAGGCGGCAGCAACCTTACTAGATCAGCTTTGAGAAAGTTAAATGAACGTTGTTTCGTGTAAATGATGTGGGGTTCAATAAAACCTAAAGTGTCTTGACACTATCTAAATCTTAAATATAGTGGCAATATAGTCCATGATAGGTTATAATTACCTGTAGCAAAAGGAGCTACTTTGGTCAGCATTTATAGCAGGATTTTTACTTATATTTGCTTCATATTATATAGGAGCATGCTTAAAAAATGATTGTATTATTTGTAAAATGCTTTTTAGTAAGAAAAAGAAAAGCATTGTTTTAAACAAAGTAAAAGGTTATAATAGGGCAAATATGAACAAAAAAAGAAACTTATTTCTTAATTTGCAAATGATGTGCCAGGAGGAGCAGCATGACTTCATTACAAGATTTTTTAGCAGGAAGTAAAAAAGCTATTCCCATAGTGCTTGGATATTTGCCGCTGGGTTTTGCTTACGGGGCATTGGCTAGTATTGCCGGTATTAGTTTGCCGTATATTCTTATAATGTCCATTCTCGTTTTTGCCGGTAGCGGCCAGTTTATTGCCGTCAGCATGCTGGCAGCCGGGGCAGGTGCACTTTCCATTATTATGACCGTATTTTTAGTTAATTTAAGACATCTATTGATGAGTGCATCTTTGTCTACCTATTTACAGAAATTCCCGCGGAAGGTTTTGCCGTTAATTGCTTTTTGGCTCACAGATGAAAGTTTTGCTCTGGCCAGCGGTGAATTGCAAGAAGGCGAAAAAAACCAATTTTTCCTTTTGGGGCTATTTGGAACAGCTTATCTTGGCTGGGTTATAGGAGGCGGGCTTGGCGGAATTTTTGGTAGCTTATTTAATAGTGAGCGGGCTGCCTTTACCATGGAATACGCCCTTTATGCTATGTTTATTTTTTTGTTGGTAATCCAGCTCAAGCAGAAAAAATTTATTTTTGCCGCCGTCTGTGCCGGTAGCTTGTCACTGCTTTTTTACCTAATAATTCCGGGCAATTGGTATATTATTATGGCTACTGTAGCAACAGCGACTATAGGGGTGATCATAGAAAAATGGAAAGGCTTGCTCTAGTCATTCTAGGTTGTGCAGTTGTAACTTTTTTACCGCGTTTCCTACCTTTATACATACTGACCCGTTTAAAAATACCTAAAGTTGCGGTTGCTTGGTTAAGTTATGTTCCGGTAGCCGTAATGGCGGCACTGGTTATTCCGGGAATAACAGCTCCAGGGCACAAAATTAACTTGACGCTTACTAACGCTTATTTTATTGCCGGTTTTGCCGCTTTTTTTATTGCCTGGCGGACAAAAAATATGTTATTAACAGTAGTGAGCGGGATGGCAGTGGTTTTTCTGCTGCAATATCTGTAATGGTACCGCCGATTTTTTTGTAAAAATTTTTTTAAGTAAATTTTTATCATCATCCTCCTTTATTGCCTCGTATAAAATTTAAGCCGGGAAGAACAATAAAAAAAACAAAGGAGGATTTGTCAATTGGCGGATCAATTTATGGTAGGTAACTTAAAGGTAACAAAATTGGTGGGCCAAAATGAAATCGATGCCTTTGTAGCTTCGCTTCCGGCGGAAAAAAAAGCCGATGTTAAAGATGTAATTATGGCTTTGCATGAAAATGGTTTAATCGAAATTGAGCAAGTGTAAGAGATGCTTCCCGGCATCTCTTTTAATTTTTTGTGATTAAAAAAAGGCTATAGATTTGATAAACTATAAGGTGAAAACTAATTAATGGGGAGTAAAAATGAATACGGAAAGAAGATTAATTACCTTCACTACCATGTTGGGTGCATTTTGGGTGCCTTTAATTGTTACTTCCGCCAATGTGGCTTTACCGGCTATTGGCAGAGAATTTAATGCTGCCCCGGCAGCGTTAAGCTGGGTTATTTCTGCCATGCTACTGACTATTGCCATGACTGTGCTGCCCATTGGCAGAATTTCCGATCTTTACGGCAGAAAAAAAATTTTGTCCATTGGCGCTTTAATTCTTTCTTTTTCCTCTCTTTTGTGTGCAACTGCCAATTCTATTGTCTTCCTGATAATTTTTCGTGCCCTTCAAGGTTTAGGCGGCGCCATGGTGACAACCACAGTAGTTTCCATTGTTACAGCTGCATTTCCTGCCAGTGAGCGCGGTAAAGCGTTAGGTATTAATGTGGCTTCCACCTATGTGGGGCTTTCAGCCGGTCCCTTTATCAGTGGTCTCATTGTAGATTATTTTAACTGGCGCGGTATTTTTTATCTTTTTGTACCCATAGGTTTGTTATTGTTTTTTCTAGCGACCAGAATAAAACAAGAATGGAAAACGGGTACCGAGAAAGTGGATTTTTTAGGAGCTATAATTTATGCCGTTGCTATATTTGCCTTGGTTTGGGGGTTGTCAAATCTAAACAGCAATGTATCTGCAGGTTGGATATTAATAGGTGGCGTGCTTGTTTTGCTTCTTTTTGGTTTATTTGAATCCAAGAGCAGCTCCCCACTACTTGATATACGAACACTGAAACGCAATAGAATGCTTATTTTTTCCTCTTTAGCAGCTTTTATAAATTATAGCTCTACTTTTGCCATTAGCTATCTAATGAGTTTATACCTACAGGATATACGCGGTATAAGCGCTCAATACGCCGGGTTTATTCTTCTGATCCAACCTATTTTTCAGGCAGTATTTTCTCCCTTATCCGGAGTTATTTCCGACCGTGTGGAGCCCCGTTATGTTGCTTCTTTAGGAATGACACTGATAACAATTAGCTTGTTTTTCTTAAGTTTCCTGGGGATGAATTCACCTCTTGCTCTTGTGGTGCTGCTTTTAAGCATTATTGGTATTGGTTATGCCCTCTTTAGTTCTCCCAATGCCAATTCCATTATGAGCTCCGTTGAACCAAAACAGTACGGGGTGGCCTCGGGTATCCTCTCCACCGCCAGAACAGTTGGGCAATCATTCAGTATGGCAATCACTACACTTATAATCTCGCTTTTTCTCGGTCAAGAAACAATTTCAGCCCAAACTGCCGGTTTATTTGTGCGTGGTTTCCAGATGACCTTTTTACTATTTTCTATCCTTTGCCTGTTGGGTGTTTTGGCATCCTTGGCCAGAGGGAAAAGAGAAAGTATTAAAGAGAATCCTGTGCAGGAATAAAAGGGAAATTTTATCATTGGTTAATATATTAAGTTCGCAGTCTATGATAAGATGAGTTACCACTTGGAGCACACCTCCCCGGCAAGGTGTGCTAAATTTTTATGCAAGTACTTTTACTTAAAATTTTACGAAGTATATTTCTTCTTTAGTCAGCACATCCTATAATTTACCAATTACTAGCCGGAATTCAAATTAAAGGTGGAGAGAAATTTGTTACAAATTGTTACGGACAGTTCCTGTGATTTACCGCCAGAATTGATTAAAAGCAATAATATCCGTGTGGTGCCTTTACACATTATCTTTGGTGATGAGGTATTTCAGGAAGGAGTGGATATTACTCCGGAAGCCTTTTATGAAAAGATGGCACAAAGCCCCACTCTGCCTAAAACTTCCCAGCCTGTGCCTGCTGCTTTTGCCAAAGCTTTCCGCGAGTTATCCGCTTACGGACAGGTTTTGTGTTTAACGCTTTCCTCCAAATTAAGCGGCACTTATCAATCAGCTCATGTGGCAAAAAAACTTTCCGGCGTTGATGCTGTTATTTTTGATACACTTGCCGGCTCCCTGGGACATGGCCTGCAGGTCCTTAAAGCCTGTAAACTGGCCCGGGCTGGATGTTCTGCCGCTGAAGTAGT
>JAAYMK010000030.1 GCA_012521405.1 Bacillota bacterium | reverse complement strand
TAAAACGTTACTGGCAGTCGGTTTTTGCACCGCAAAAACGGCCATTTGCCGAATTTGTGGAAAAAACCAGACAGGTTTTGCGGGAATCGGTAAAGTTACATACACAGGCAAGTGTGCCCTGGGGAGCCTTTCTTTCCGGCGGCATTGACTCCACCATCATTGTAAGTCTCTTGCGGGAATTGGGCCCGGTAAAGACCTTTAGTGTGGGGTATGAAGAAAAAGGTTATAGCGAACTGTCCGAGGCAGCAGCCACAGCACGTTTTTTAGAAACGGACCATGAAGAATATTTAATTCACCCGGAAGAGTTTTGGCGCAACTTGCCGCAACTGGTTTGGTATTTTGATGATCCCGTGGCGGACCCGGCCGGTATTGCCTTATATTATGCTGCCAGAACGGCAAAAAGAAAAATTTCCGTAGCTTTATCCGGAGAAGGGGCAGATGAATTGTTTGGTGGTTACGGTATTTATAAAGAGCCCCTTGCTTTGCGATCAGTGACCTGGCTTCCCCGCCCGCTCATTGGGGCAGCTCATAAATTATGGCCCGGTTTTGTGCCCGGGAAAAACTTTTTACGTCGTGCAGCTACTCCCTTAACAAAACGTTATTTTGGCAACGCCTTTATTTTCAACGAAGCGGAAAAACGCAAATTATTAAAATTAAAAGATTTTTTGCCGGCCACAAGTATAACGGCACCGTTGTACCGTGAGGCGGAAGCTTATGATGACGTGACGCAAATGCAGTATATTGACCTGCACACCTGGCTGGTGGGGGATATTTTAGTCAAAGCCGATAAAATGAGTATGGCTAATGCTTTAGAATTGCGTTCCCCCTATCTTGATCATCATGTTTTTGCCTTGGCGGCCACCATACCGCTACACTATAAAATTAAAGACGGGCTGACAAAATACGTACTGCGCCAAGCCTTTGCCGAGGTGGTGCCTCCGGAAGCGGTAAAACGTCCAAAACGCGGTTTTCCCGTACCTACCCGGCTCTGGCTAAGGGGACCGTTGGCCGGAAAAGTCGCTGACCTTTTACATGATGTGACACCGGCTACATATTTTAACCGTTCATATGTGTTTTCACTGCTTAAAGACCATTTGGACGGTCGGGCTGATCACAGCCGCAAAATCTGGACGCTCATTATCTTTAATTTGTGGCTGCAGCAATTTTTACAAAAATAATTCCCGTTTATTTTACAGACAAAGAATATTCAAATTTTGGTCACAGTCTGTTCACTTTTTTTTGACAAGTAAGTGGTATACTTGGAAGTAGAAAATTATCCCCCTTTAGGGAACAAGGGATTGTAGTTTATGTTGACGCAAATTAAAGTTCACAATTTAAGTAAAGCTTACGGGCACCGCCTGCTTTTTCGCAATCTATCCTTGACAATTCCCAATCACTCTGTTTTTGTGCTGCTGGGTCGCAACGGTGCGGGAAAAACAACTTTTTTACGGATTTTATGCGGGTTGGTTTCGGCGTCTTCCGGAGAGATTGAAATTACCGTGGATGGGAAGGTGTTAACGCCACAGGAAAAGCGCGCTCAAATCGGTTTGGTTGCTCCTGAGCTGGAACTGTATGAAGAGTTGTCGGCCGTAGAGAATTTGGAATTTTTTGCAGGGGTACGCGGTATCCCTTTTTCTTTAACAAGTGTACGTGAATTATTGGATTTTGTCGGCTTAAAGGGGCGCGGGCTCGATTTGGTGCATACATATTCTTCCGGCATGAAACAACGCCTTAAATATGCCTATGCGCTCCTGCATGAGCCGAAAATACTTGTTTTGGACGAGCCCACAACCAATCTGGATGAGGATGGTGTAAAATTGGTGGAGGCCATTATTGCCAGGCAGCGCCGACGCGGGATTGTGGTTATGGCCACCAATGACCCGAGGGAGGTGGCTTACGGTGAGCAGACGCTTTCCCTGGATACGGCAAAGCCTGGTGATCTGGCATAAAGAGCTGCGCATTGAATTTCGCACGCGTTTCGCTTACAGCACTTTATTAATGTTTGCCGTCACCACCCTCATCACCATTAGTTTTTCCGTGGGCGGCTTTGTACCCGACAGTGACATCACGGCGGCGCTTTTGTGGATTATCCTCTTCTTTTCCGCCATGGCCGGTCTTGGTCGTACCTTTGTACAGGAAGAAGAGAAGAAAACGGTGACGGCCTTGAAGCTTGCGGTGGCACCGGAACCGGTGTTTTTGGGGAAATACTTTTTTAATGTGACACTCTTATGCAGTTTAACCGTGTTGGTGGTGCCGTTGTTTTTAGTGTTGCTTAATCAGAGCGTGCCGCAGTGGCCACCTTTTTTGGTGACAGTTATCTTGGGGGTTTTAGGGTTAGCCGGAGCCAGCACCATTATTGCCGCCATTGTAGCAAAAGCTGAGGCCAAAAGCGCCATGATGACAATTTTAGCCTTTCCGGTACTTGTGCCTTTACTCTTGGCTGCCATTAATGCCACCAGGGCCTGCCTTGCCGGTGCATCCGGTGCAGCCCCCGCATCAGAGCTTTACGTATTACTGTTTTATAATGGTGCAGTGCTGACGGCATCGCTACTGTTATTTGAGTATATCTGGAATGAATAAAGCGGTAATAAAGGGGAGAAAGATGTGTTTTGGCAAAGTATCCTTGGCCTTTGGTTATCCTTGGTGATTCTTGCTTCTTTTCTTTATATGCCGGCTACGCAGGGCTTGGGAGAATCAGGACGGATTATTGTTTACCATGTTCCTGCCGCTTGGGTTGCCGTCTTGGCCTATCTTATGGCCATGGTAAATGCGCTGGGTTATTTGCGCCATAAAGATTTACGTTTTGACCGTCAAGCACAGGTGAATGCCGAACTGGGTACTGTTTTTTGCATCCTGGCTACCGTCACCGGTGCCATCTGGAGCCGTGGCGCCTGGGGATGGTATTGGAATTGGGATCCACGCCAGACATCCATTGCCGTTTTGTTGATGATTTATGCCGCGTACTTTGTCTTGCGGAATGCAGTGGAAGATCCACAGCGCCGTGCAAGTTTGGCGGCAGTTTATTCGCTTTTAGCTTTTCTAACGGTACCCTTTTTAGTTTTTGTTGTACCACGTGTTTATGATTCACTGCATCCTGATTTGATTAATCTGGAGAGCCGCACCTTTGCAATGGATAAAAAAATGCTGGTGGTTTTTTTGGCCTCCTTGGCAGGGTTTACCGGTCTTTATGGCTGGCTGTACAATATCCGCTTGCGTTTGGAGAATTTGCTGCACAGACTGGAAAGTAAAAGGGAGGTAAGTTAATGGGAGGTTTGAATTTCGTTTTAGCTGTGACACTGGTGACCTGGATCGGCCTGTTTTTTTATGTTTTACGGGTGGATTTAAAGCTTAGGGAGGCCGAGCGCCGTGAAAAGATACGATAAAATTGTTCTCTTTGCTTTACTGCTTGTCTTTGCTTTTGGACTTTTCATCACTGCCCGTAGTGCCATGAGCACTTATGTTACCTTTGCCGACGCCAAAGAGTCCGGCCGCACCGTACAGGTAAAGGGCCAGGCCCTTGCCGGAACGCTACAAGAGCTAGGAGAGGAGAAATATTCCTTTCACATGCAAGATGATGCCGGAGAGGTTGTACGTGTTGTAGCTTATGGCAAACAACCGGACAATCTCTTAGCAGCCGATAGTGTGGTTGTCAAGGGAAAGTATAACGGCAGTGAGTTTGAAGCACAAACTATTTTGGTCAAATGTCCTTCCAAGTACGAGGCGGAGGAGCATCCTGAAGAGATTAAAAAAGAATAGTAAGTAACGGAGGGATGATTTTGCTAAAGGAAAAAAAAGGGGGTGCCCGCAGGGAGCTTTCCGCCAAGCCGGTGGGGAAAATCCTTAAATTTTTAAGTTCCATGCAACTGGGCATTATTTTACTACTTTTGCTTGCCGCCATCTCCGTCTTGGCCACCCTCCGGGAACATGATGCAGCCATACAATCAATTTACCGTTCCTGGTGGTACCTGGGCGTCATGGCGTTTACCGCTTTAAATCTACTTTTGTGTACCGTCAGAAGAATAAAACCATTAACACGCCAAGCTCTCTATCCACAAAAAGAACAGTCGGCGGAAGCCATTGCTAAAATGCCTGTCAGAGAAACGGTTGTTTTGGCAAAAAGCAAGCCGGCGGAAAAAGTTATTTCCCTGGTGGCAAATGCTTTCCGTCGTCGGGGCTTAAAGGCGGAAATTATCACCGGTGCCCAGGGTAAAATAGTTTTTGCGCAAAAGGATGTTTGCGGTTATTTTGGATCTTTGCTAACTCATACAGGTTTGTTAATTATTCTTTTAGGAGCCATGTATGGTGCTCTTACCGGTTTTGAACGGCAAGGCGGAGGGATTGTGGGCGATCGCATTTCTGTGCCGGAAGGCAATTTCGCCATCAGGATTATGGATATGTGGGTAGAGCACGAAGAAGATCCTACCGTAAGACCACGTGTTTACAGTGATGTTTCTGTGACTGAGGGCGGCAGGGAGATTGCCGGCGGTGTTATTGCCATTAACCAACCTTTACGCTTTGGCGGTAACACCATTTATCACACCACTTTTCGTTATGTTTCCGAAATTGCGGTACGCAACACGTCAACCGGGGAAACAAGTATGTACCGGGTTTGGGATCGTGATTATTTGCCGTTGGAGAAGGATGGAATTCATATTCATTTTTTAGCCTTTTTTCCCAACTTTATCACCAATGAAGAAGGAGTGCCCTCTTCGCAAAATTACCTGCCGGAGAATCCGGTTTTAGCAGGCATACTTTATGATGATAAGGAAAAGCCGCAATCCCATGTCTATCTAGCTTTAAATGAGCCGGTTACTTTTTCAGTTGCCGGTGGTGAACTTGAAGTAACTTTAACCGGCTTCCAACATGCGGTTGTTTACACCATTACCCGTAATCTGGGACGGCCCATCCTTGTTGCCGGAGCGTTGATGTTTATTTTAGGCTTATATTTAAGCTTTTTCCAGCAACCACGCCGGTTCTGGGCAGTTTATGACCAAAAGCAGGCGGCTGTCCTGGTGGGAGGACGGAGCTACCGTAGCCGTTTTCAGTTGGAGCAGGAACTGCTGCAGTTGGTAAATGAAATTACGCGCAGAGAGGAAGAAGAGCATGGCAGGATATCTTGAAATTTCTCCGCTGGGGTTAGCGGTGGAAAATATACTGTTTACTGCGGCTGCCGTGGCTTACTTGGTGGCTACGGCCGGGTATTTAACTTATGTATTTGGTCTGAAAAAATTTGGCCCTTTGGCAGCTTATCTTTTGCGTTTTAGCTTTTTACTGCATACAGCCTTCCTTGTCACCCGCACTGTCAATGCCGGCCGCCTCCCCCTGGTGGGTCATTTTGAGTTCGGCAATGTGTTTATCTGGGCTTGTGTCCTTTTTTACCTGTGGGGAGAATGGCGCCTGCAGGGGAAAGATTACAGTGTCGGTGCCTTTTTAACGCCACTGATTGTGCTTTATCTTGGTTATCTCACCGTTATCCCTCAATTGGTGGAAAAAATAAATATTAGCCGTGCCCACAAGCCTTTGCAACCGGTTTTGCAGTCAAATTGGCTGCAAGTTCATGTAAGTGCTTCTGTGCTGGGTTATGCTTGTTTTTCCTTAGCCTTTGCCGTGGCTTTAATGTGGCTTTTAAAAACTTGGCTTAAAGATAAGTCTTTTGTCCGGAATCTGCCTGAACCGCAAATTCTGGAAGAATATATGTACCGTGCTTCCGGTCTCGGTTTTCTCTTTCAGAGTATTATGATTATTACCGGTGCCATTTGGGCTGATACATCTTGGGGGCGTTATTGGGGCTGGGATCCTAAAGAGGTTTGGGCACTTATAACCTGGTTTATTTTTGCTGTTTATTTACACGCCCGTTTTACCCGCGGCTGGAGAGGGTTGCGTACCGTCCTGCTGGTGATTGTGGGCTGGGTGGCTATGGTCTTTACCTGGGTCGGTGTCGCCTGGCTATTGACGGGGATTCATTCTTTCGGTTAATTCAGGTGGAAAGTCTCAGGCAACGCTTTTGCAGCCGGAGCTATAAGGTCAGAAAGCAAAAAAGTATGAGACTTTAGCGAAAGATTGCCTAATAAAAAGAAAAAAGCGAAGTTTCATGCAATTACGAAACTTCGCTTTCCATTATATAAATTTAGTATTATTTTTTCTTCTTATTCGGGTCAACCCAATCGAGATCAGCACGAGCCAAACCGAAGGGTTCGCCACCTTCAGGGATTTCCCATCTGGGGGGCGGTGGAGGACTGTCTTGATCTTTAGCAGCCTGAGCAAAAGCTTTTTGCATTTCTTCCATGCGCTTTTTAGCTTTTGCTTCGCGTTCCTCGGCAGTTAAGGTATAATCTTCAATAATTTGATGCTGTACACGCAGTTGTGCTGCCCAGGAGGAAGGATCCCGTGACGGTAGAACAATAATGCGGCCGTTTTCAATACCTTCTTTCAGGATTTCGGCCAATTCTATCGGATCGATACCTTGGGCGTGAATGGCATTAAGTGTTTTAATGGTGCCTTCGCTGATATGGTAGCCTGTGTTGCGGAATTTTTCCGGACGATATTTTTCTGCATTGCCAATGTTGGAGCGAATGTTGCCCGGGCAAAGTACTGTGGCGCCTCCACCGTAAGGTTTCAGGGCTTCCGCATATGAATACATCAGGTTGTTAACGGCAGCTTTGGCGGCGGAATAAGGTCCGGTGGTGGGCCCTGCCATAAAGGCACCCATGGAAGAAGTGGTAGCCACGTGGAACTCTTCTTTATGTGCGTATGCTTTAATCATACGAGGGACAAAAATAAGCAGGCCGTTGATCACGTGGTCAAGACAAACTCCCATGACCCAATCAAAATCATCAAAGGTAGAAGCTTCAATGGGTCCGAAAGCATTGACGCCTGCAGTTTGAATGAGAAGGTGTGGCGGTCCGCCGAAAACTTCTTCTACTTTATCGGCAGCAGCTTTGTATTCTTCGCGGTTTGTCAGGTCGGCTTTAATGGCAAGAATGTTTTCTCTGGGAATGCCGTATTCCACCAATTCTTCCACAGCTTTGTCAAGAGCTTCCTGCCGGATGTCGGCAATGGTCACTTTCATACCGGCTTTACCAAAAACTTTAGCTTGGCCCAGACCGGCGCCGGATGCTCCCCCGGTAATGAAGCAAATTTTCCCGGCAAAATTTTTCATGTACTACACTCCCTTGCAACATATTTTACATACATTTATATATTATCACTGTTTAAAGTGTTAGACAATCCTGTATTTAGCACGAAATTCCACTTTAGGCAGTTCATGCATCCGCTCTTTTCTTCACAAGTGAAAAACCGGAATTGTTAAGGGAAAAGATGACAAATTCATAACAATCTTTGTTTCCTGGAAGGTATCTCCGGGAGGAAAAAGAATATAATCATTTTATTATGGTTAAAAGTAGTACTTTTGTTTTGATGTTTTTTTGTAGCATGCAAACCCTAAACTGTTAAGTTTTTTTCGCCTGGAGCTAAAATAACTTGCAGAGCCAAATGATTACAAAGTAGCTGTGGGGAGAATACTAACACAGGAGGTGCGGTTAATGGAACAAGTTGGCCTTGTTGTCGATATCGTGGAAGATAAAGCCATTGTTGCCGTACAGCGTCATGATGTTTGTGCAAAATGCGGTGCTTGTGGCATAGCTATTTCCGGACGTGGAGAAAATCATCTGGAAGCGCTGAACAAAGTAAACGCCACTGTGGGACAAAAAGTAAAAATAGTCAGTGATACTTCCCATGTTTTGCGGGCTTCTTTTATGGTGTATATTGTTCCTCTTCTGGCTTTGTTGTTGGGGCTTTTTGTGGGGCAGCAGCTGGAGGGCTCCTTTGGCGTTTTTGTCCGCCTTGATCTGGTTTTGGGAATAGTCTTTTTGCTTGCCGCCTTTTTGCTGGTACGCAGGTATGACCGCAAATTGGCAGGCCGGCAAACTTACGCTACAGTGGTAGAAATTTTGCCGGATGATTATGAAGGCCCGGCAGATGAAAGGTGCTAAGGAAAAGGGAAAATCTTTTTGCGGTATAGATGTAAAGGACATTTTGTTTGCCACCGGCATACTAATAAAGTAAAAAGGTATGTTTTGCGTTTCGTTGACAGATTGATTTTCATGTGGTAAAATCGTGGCAAAATTATCATACACCTCACCTTGTGGTGAGGTAGAGGCGCGGTGAGTCAAGAGTAGTACTTGTGAGAGCGGGGAACTCAATGAGCAAGTATGAAAGGGGACACCGCCGAAGCCCATGTTACCCCCAGGCATGGAGCTGGGCCGGCAGTGAATAACTGTCGGACTGTCACCAAATGCTACCCCTTGGCATTGGTGGAGAGCTATCTCACGTAAGGGTTGAAGTTGGTACGTGGCTGATGGCTGACAGCAACCTGTCGGCCTTTTTCTTTACAATATGCGTTTTTGTAGGCGGCAATTAAATTTAAGGAGGAACTATATGTTTTTAACAGGTACCATGCGCATTAATGAACAAAACCATTTGGAGATTGGCGGCTGCGATACGGTAGAACTGGCCAAAGAATTTGGAACCCCGTTGTATATTATGGATGAAGCGTTAATTCGCCAAAATTGCGCTGCGTACCGGGATACTTTGGCACAGCTTTACCCTAAAAGCCAAGTGGCCTATGCCGGTAAAGCTTTTTTGACCATGGCGATGTGCCGCTTAATTGAAGAGGAAGGCTTGGCCTTGGACGTTGCCTCCGGCGGGGAGATCTATACGGCTTTGCAAGCAGGATTTCCGGCAGCAAAAATGATCTTTCACGGCAACAATAAAACGCCGGAAGAGATTAGACTGGCCCTTGCTTGCGGAATTGGCCGTTTTGTGGTCGATAGTTTTTCCGAATTGGAACTGCTGGCAAATTTAGCCGCGGAAGCAAAGAAAAAAGCTAAAATTTACTTGCGGGTGAAGCCGGGTATTGAAGCCCATACCCATCATTACATTCAGACCGGGCAAATGGATTCAAAATTTGGCCTTGGACTGGCGGATGGGCAGGCTTTGGCTGCAGTAAAAGCGGCTTTAAAAACGAAACATTTGGAGCTGCGGGGGCTGCACTGCCATATCGGTTCACAAATTTTCGATTTCAAGCCTTTTCAACTGGCTGCACATACAATGTTGGATTTTATGCAGGAAATTAAAAAGAAAACAGGTTTTGTGGTTGAGGAGTTGGACTTGGGAGGCGGTTTTGGTATTCGCTATTTAAAGCAGGATAACCCGTACTCTTTAACTGCATTTGTGGAATTAATTGTGTCCTCTGTGAAAGAAAAAGCGGCAGAACATGGCTTCCCCCTACCAAAGCTTTTGTTGGAACCGGGACGTTCAATCGTCGGTGAGGCGGGTACGACGTTATATACTGTAGGAGCCATTAAAGACGTACCTGGTATTCGTCGCTATGTGGCCGTGGACGGCGGTATGACGGATAACCTGCGGACAGCACTCTATGACGCTAAATATGAAGCGGTGGTGGCTAATCGGGTATATGACAGGCCCCTAGAAAAAGTTACCATTGCCGGCAGGGCTTGCGAGTCCGGTGATATGTTAATCTGGGACATTGAGCTTCCTCCGCTAAATCGCGGCGATTTGTTGGCTGTTTTATCCACCGGTGCTTATCACTATTCCATGGCTAATAATTATAATCGTTTCCCCCGTCCGGCAGTAGTTTTTGTGCGCGATGGCAAAGCAAGCCTTGTGGTAAAGCGTGAAACGTATGCAGATTTAGTCAAGAATGATCTTATTCCCGGGTACTTACAACCGGCAGAGCAAAAAACAGCAAAGCAAGTTGAGAAAAATTTCTAAATCAGAGGGAGGAGAAGTGGAGTGAAAAAGTTTAATGTGGCCATTGTCGGAGCAACCGGCATGGTTGGTCGGACTTTAATCAAGGTGTTGGAGGAGCGCCGTTTTCCCTTTGCCCAGCTGAAATTATTGGCATCTTCCCGTTCCGCCAATACAAAAATAGAAACTGCAAGCGGAGTTTATACGGTGGAAGAAGCTGTTCCGGAAGCGTTTGCAGGCGTAGATTTGGCTTTTTTCAGCGCCGGGGGGACCGTCAGCAAAAATTTGGCACCTGAAGCTGTAAAACGGGGAGCCGTGGTTGTGGACAACAGCAGTGCCTTTCGCCTGGAGAAAGATGTGCCGCTGGTGGTGCCGGAAGTAAACCCGGATGCTTTGGCAGGCCACAATGGCATTATTGCCAACCCCAACTGTTCTACCATTCAGCTGGTGGTTGCCTTGCAACCGTTACAGAAAGCTGCCGGTTTGAAGCGGGTAGTTGTTTCCAGTTACCAGGCAGTATCCGGTGCCGGTAAAGCGGCTCTGGACGAACTTATGGCGCAATCCCGTGCCATCCTTGACGGTAAAAAAGATTTTCCGCGGGAGCGTTTTCCCCATGCCAAGGCAAAAGTTCAGCACCAAATGGCTTTTAATATGGTACCGCAGATAGATGTTTTTGCAGATAACGATTATACAAAAGAGGAAATGAAAATTATCCTTGAGACGCGCAAAATTTTAAGTTTGCCCGCACTAAAAATTACTTCCACCACTGTGCGCGTACCTGTCTTTAACGGTCACAGTGAATCGGTAAATGTGGAATTTGAAAGGCCGCTGTCTGCAGCGGAGGCGCGTGAAGTGCTGCGTCATGCACCGGGAATTGTTGTCATTGACGATCCCAGCGAATTAGCATATCCTATGCCGGTAGAAATTGACGGCCGCGATGAAGTTTTTGTCGGGCGTATTCGCCAGGATGATTCTGTGCCTTATGGTATTAATATGTGGGTTGTTGCCGATAACATTCGTAAAGGAGCGGCCACCAACTCTGTACAAATTGCCGAAACATTAATTGACCGGGGATTGCTGTAGGGGGGAGATGTGGTGAAAATCTTGGTGCAAAAATTCGGAGGCACATCAGTAGCCAGTGCCGCTTCACGTAAAGAAGTGGTTAAGCGAGTACGTGAAGCTCTGGAAAAAGGTTATAAGCCTGTGGTGGTGGTTTCCGCCATGGGGCGTATGGGGGACCCCTACGCAACAGATACCTTAAAGGACCTTATGCTTGCTGCCGGCGGCAGTCATGATGTATCTTTGCGGGATTTGGATCTTTTAATGGGTTGTGGTGAGATTATCTCGTCAGTGGTGATGGCTGCCACACTTTGCGCCCATGGGATTCCGTCCTTGGCGCTTACAGGCGGCCAAGCGGGCATCATTACTGATGGCAATTACGGTAATGCCCAAGTTATTGAGTTTCAGCCGGAACGCTTAATGGCCCACTTGCGCAATGATGAAGTGGCGGTAGTTGCCGGCTTTCAGGGGGTAACCCCTGAAGGTGAGCTCAATACCCTCGGCCGTGGCGGCAGTGATACTACGGCAGTAATCCTCGGTGCAGGTCTGGGCGCAGAACGTGTGGAGATCTATACAGACGTGGATGGTATTATGACGGCAGATCCGCGTTTTGTACAAGATGCACGTATTATTAGCCACTTAACTTATAATGAAGTTTGTCAATTGGCTTATGAGGGGGCGAAAGTGGTTCATCCCCGTGCGGTGGAAGTGGCCATGCAGCATAATGTTGAAGTGGTTGTTAAACGCTTGCAGGACAGCGAAGTGGGAACCGTCATCAGCAGTGAAGTAAGCTTTACGGGAGAGCCCCATTATGCCCCTAAAGTCAGCCGCGTCATTACAGGAATCGCCCACCGGGCGGGTTTAGTTCAAGTGCTCATCGAAATGAGCGCCGATGATGCGGAGACAGAATTATTAGTTTTTGACCGGTTAGGTGAAGCCAAAATTTCCATCGATATGATCTCCATTTTCCCTGAAAGAAAAAGTTTTACCATTTTGGAAAATGATCTCCCGCAAACAGAAAAGATCCTTAAGGAAATGGACTTGAATTATAAACTCTTAACCGGGTGTGCCAAAGTATCAGTGGTGGGCTTAGGCATGCGCAATTTGCCCGGTGTTATGGCCCGGGTGGTTAAAGCCCTCAACAAGAAGAACATCCGCATTTTGCAAACGGGTGATTCCAATATCACAATTTCTTTACTTATTCATGAAAATGATCTTTGTGAGGCCCTTTGTACTTTACATGATCATTTCCATTTGGCGGCTCCCCCCAGTGAAGATGAGCGCATTTTAGCTTAAAAGATTATGCACAAAGAGGTAATTTTTTGCTTGACAGCAGCCTGGCAAATGGGTTAAATTATCAATAAAACTTTGCTAAATGCAATGACAGGGAAACAGTAGGCATAGTCAGGGATTACAGAGAGCCGGTGGTGGCTGCGAACCGGTGTCCGGTCTATGTTGAAATTACCCCCTTGAGCAGCAGGCTGAAATTTGTAGTAGGCTGTGCCGGGAACCCGCCGTTAAAAGGGTAAAGGCATAACCCAAGCTGGGCGTGCCTGTAGAGTGGACTGCTATAGTCAATTTGGGTGGTACCGCGGAGATAATTCCGTCCCTTGCAAGGGACGGTTTTATTTTTATAGTTAAAAGGTGGTGATGCCGGCTTGTAGTACGGGAGAACGGTAGGAGTACGGTAGGTCGAGAAGCGGTACACTATCAAGCAGAAGGAGGATCACGACATGATTATTGTCATGCGGAAAGGCGCCACGGAAGAGCAGATTGAAGACGTAGCAGCACGGTTGAAAAGGGTAGGTCTTGGTGTGCATCTGTCTGTGGGCCAATTTCGGACGATTATCGGAGCCATTGGCGATGAAAAACTAGTACGGGAAATGGGTTTAGAAGCACTTCCTTTTGTGGAAAAAATCTTGCCCATTACTCAACCTTTTAAACTGGTAAGCAGGGAATTTCAGGAAGAGGATTCCAGCATTAAAGTTGGCAACTGTACCATTGGTGGCAAACAAATTGTCTTAATGGCCGGTCCCTGTGCCGTGGAAAGCGAAGAGCAAGTGCTGGAAGCAGCTTTAGGTGTCAAGGCGGCCGGCGCCCAGATCCTGCGGGGCGGTGCCTTTAAACCGCGTACTTCTCCTTATTCTTTTCAAGGGTTGGAGGAAAAAGGTTTAAAAATTTTGGCCCGTGTGCGGGAGAAAACCGGCCTGCCCATTGTAACGGAAGTGATGGATCAGCACTCCGTTGATTTGGTGGCGGAGTACGCGGATATTATGCAGGTGGGAGCCCGTAATATGCAAAACTTCTACCTTTTGCGTGAACTGGGCAAATTGAATAAACCTGTGCTTTTAAAACGCGGTTTGTCTGCCACCATTGAAGAATGGCTCATGGCAGCTGAATATATTATGGCCGGCGGCAACCACCAGGTTATTTTATGCGAGCGGGGTATCCGTACTTTTGAAACCTTGACGCGCAATACCCTTGATTTAAGTGCAGTGCCTGTGGTTAAACATCTTTCCCATTTACCCGTCATTGTGGACCCAAGCCATGGAACAGGCAACTGGCGGTGGGTGCCTAATATGAGCTGTGCGGCCATTGCGGCCGGTGCAGACGGTTTGATGATAGAAGTCCACCCGTGCCCGGAGAAGGCGCTATGTGACGGGGCACAATCTTTAACTATAGAAAAATTTACGGCACTTTGTGTGCAAATAGAGAAAGTAGCCAATGTTTTCGGCAAGTCAATCAGGGGGTGAAGCGGTGAAAGAACCATTTTCCTGTGCAGCCATTATTGGTGTAGGAATGCTTGGCGGCTCCCTTGGTAAAGCCCTCTTGGAGCGCGGCTTGGCCAAAGAAGTTGTGGGCTATGACCGCGACAAAAATGTACTGGACAAAGCTTTAACCCTAGGAGCGGTGACGCAAGGCACTTTAAGCCTGGAAGAAGCCGTCAAAAGGAGCGACCTTGTAATCTTGGCCGCCCCTGTCATGGCTACACTGAAGCTTTTACCGCAAATTGCCCCCTTACTGGCTGCTGGAACAATTGTGACAGATGTCTGTAGTACAAAAAAAAACATAATGGTTGAAGCATTAAAAGTTTTGCCCCCCACAGTTGCTTTTGTGGGGGGCCACCCCATGGCCGGCTCGGAAAAAGACGGGGTGGAGGCACTGGATGCCAATCTTTTTGAAAATGCCATATATGTCATTACAAGTCCTTATCAGGATGCGCTGGCACGGATAAAACAATTGGTGCAGAATTTAGGTGCCATTCCGGCGGAATTTCCGCCTGACAAGCACGATGAACTGGTGGCCGCCGTTTCCCACCTGCCCCATTTAGCGGCTACTGCTCTGGTAAATGCGGTGGCGGGGATGAAAGAAACGTCAGAGCTACAACTTTTGGCTGCCGGTGGTTTCCGGGATACAACGCGTATTGCCATGGGCAGCCCACAGATGTGGCGCGATATTTGCCTCACAAATGGCGACCCTATTTGCGTGATGCTTGATAAATTAATTAAAGAGTTACAAACATTGCGCCGCTTGGTGGCGGAGGGCGATGGCGAACAATTATACACGCAATTCGCGCAAGCCAGGCAGTTTCGCCAAAATATCCCTGCCCGGGATAAAGGAATTCTCCCGCAAATCTATAATTTGTTTGTTTACGTGCCTGACCATCCGGGAGTCATCGGTGAAATTGCCGGGTTGTTAGGCAAAAACGGGATTAATATTGCGGAAATTGAGCTTTTGCGCGTGCGGGAAGAAAAAGGCGGACCATTGCGTTTTGGGTTTAAAAGCAGGGAAAATCTTCACCTGGCGGCAAGTTGCCTGGCGGCGGAAGGATATCGGGTGGAAATGCAGGAGGAATAAACAAAAATGGAAATTAAGTATCAAGGACCGTTACGGGGTGAAATCACTGTTCCCGGGGATAAATCAATCTCTCATCGCAGTGTATTATTGGGGGCCCTGGCAAAGGGACAAACACAAGTGCAAGGATTTTTAGCGGCAGCAGATTGTTTAGCCACCATTAATTGCCTGCGTCAGTTGGGAATAACCATCACCATTGAAGGCACCACGGTACTCATTGACGGGGGCGGCCCGGAAAAATTGCAAGAGCCCGGCAATATCCTTGACTGTGGTAATTCGGGCACCACTGCCCGGTTGCTTTTGGGAATCTTGGCCGGTCTACCGTTTTTCTCTGTGATCACGGGGGATGATTCCCTGCGCCGCCGTCCCATGGCTAGAGTCACTGAACCTTTGCAAAGGATGGGGGGACGCTTTTGGGGCAAGGATGACGGGCGGTTTTTACCCATTGCCGTCAAAGGGGGCAGGTTGCAACCAATAAATTACCGGACTCCCGTTGCCAGTGCCCAGCTGAAATCGGCACTGCTTTTGGCGGGGCTTTTTGCCGAAGGTATCACTACCATTACCGAACCGCACCAGAGCCGCGACCATACGGAACGGATGTTAACGGCATTCGGCGCCGAAATTTGGCAAAAAGATACCACTGTTTCCCTCACGGGCAGGCCGGAACTTTGGGGACGAAATATTTCCGTGCCGGGGGATATTTCATCCGCCGCCTTTTTGCTTGTGGCAGCAAGCATCGTGCCCGGTTCAGACTTAATGCTGCGTAATGTGGGTGTTAACCCCACCCGGACAGGTATCCTCGATGTTTTACAGCAAATGGGTGCGCGGATAAAAGTGGAAAATAGCCGCGTGCTCAACGGTGAACCGGTGGCGGATCTTCATGTGCAGTCTGCAGACTTGCAGGGTGTGGAAGTGGGGGGTGCCCTGATTCCACGACTCATTGATGAATTGCCGGTACTGGCGGTGGCGGCGCTCTTTGCCCGCGGCCGGACGGTGGTGAAAGATGCACAGGAATTGCGCGTGAAAGAAACCGACCGCATTGCCGCTGTGGCCGAGGAATTTGCCAAGCTGGGAGCAAAGGTCTTACCGACGGATGACGGTTTTGTCATTGAAGGTGAGCAAATTTTAACAGGTGGTACGGCAGACAGCCGCGGTGATCACCGCATGGCCATGGCACTGGGTATTGCCGCTTTGCGCAGTGCGGCCCCGGTAAAAATTAAAAACCATGCTTGTGTGTCCGTCTCATTCCCGGACTTTTGGCAGGCATTAACAAAGTTACAGCAATAAAAACCGGAATCTTCCGGTTTTTTTGTTTCATAAATGTTACTTTCATGTTAAGCAAATTTAACTATTAATTTCTACAAATATCAGCAGATTTTGCAATATGATTGTAATAAGATTAAAATAAAAAATTTCCGTTGGGGATAAGAGGGGGCAACCTGTTTGCAAAATAAATCTTCAGACTATTTTGCAAACTTCATTGCGTAACACGCGATGGTGTTGGCACCCATCTTTTTTTTAGGAGGGACACGAATGAAGAAAGTACTAGCCTTTGCTATTACCATGATTTTATTGGTAGTAGCACCTGTCGCTGTCTGGGCGTCTGAAGCAACAATTTATGTTACAGTCAGCGTTGACGGCAAGTTGGAAATTGCTGCAGAGCCTGTAAAGGTTACAGAGCTGACCATTGACGGAGCAATTAAGGCAGCCCATGCAGCTTTTTATCCTGAAGGGGAAAGTGGTTACGCCGCTGGCCTTGACCCTATGTGGAATATGTTTATGATTTCCAAAGTATGGGGTGTAAACCAGGTCCCCTTTGTGATTTTAAACTCCGGCCCCCTTGGTTCGGCGGCAAATCCCGGAACTGCCGATGTTACGCCTGTAAAAGACGGTGATAATCTTATCATTTCTGTTTCCAGCAACCCGGCAGTCCCGGCACAAGCAGTTTCCCTAACGGTTTCCGTAACTGAAGGAGAGGCAACTGTGACGGCAACAAATTGGCTTTTAGATTTCATGACCTTTTCATACAGTTCAGCACCGCTTGCCAATGCGGAAGTAATTGATGTGATTACAGGTGAAGTTTTAGGCACCACCGATGCAGAGGGTAGTATTACCGTACCGGCAGGCAATGCGGTGGCCGTCGCCGGTGTGGCTGCCATCCCCACCGACGGTAGTTCTGCCTCCACGCCGGATGCTGCCGCAGCTACTCCGCCTCCTGCGCCTTCCGCACCTACTTTCCCCGCCCCGGCCGGACCCGGTGGTGCAGCGGAAGAAGTAGATTATTCACTTTTTTCCGGCGGCAAAGATGTGGCTTTAATAAGGATTGTAGTTGTGGGCATCATTCTCTTTGTGCCGGCTTTATTGGTGGTGTTAATTGGCGGAAGGCGAGCGGAAAAAGAAGCCGAGGAAAGAGGCAGGCAGTTCTTCTAGGTTTATCTTTATGAAGCCAAATTTATCTATAAGGATGGTATGAAAATGAAAAAAATAATCAGAATGTTTAAACATGTCTGGAGATTAGGTTCAGCCTACTGGTTAAAAGGTGAGGATCGTTTCGGATCGTGGCTTTTACTTTTACTTAGTGTTGCCATCATGCTCCTTAGCATTGCCACAGCGGTGCGCATGAATCAATGGTATGCCGATTGGACCAACGCCTTTACCAGCGTGAATAAAGATTTATGGAGTCAGCAGTTACAGGTTTTTGCCATTGTCGGAGCCGTGATGATTCTCTCCGGACCGCTGAAAGGATATATTGACGGTTGGATTTTGCTAAGATGGAGAAGATGGATGACGTCTGTTTATATTAACAACTGGATGCTGAATCATAGTCACTACAGAATGCAATTGGCCGAAAACAGAATTGATAACCCGGACCAGCGGATTTCGGAAGATATTGATGCCTTTATCGGCAGTACCTGGATGTTTACCTTCCAGCTGTTAAATAATGTGATTATGCTTGGTTCTTTCCTGGTGATTCTGTGGAATCTATCCAACTCTATTCCGTTAATTTTAGGCGGTAGGGACTGGTCTTTCCCGGGATACTTTATTGTCATTGCTTTATTGTGGGCCATTTTCGGTACTTATGTGGTCCACTGGTTCGGGCGGGAGTTAATTAAATTAAACTTTAATCAAACCCGTTATGAAGCCGATTTCCGTTTTTCTTTGGTGCGTTTCCGGGAAAACAGTGAGCAAATCGCCTTGTTACGCGGTGAAAGGGTGGAACATCCTCGTTTAATGAGCGTGTTCTACAATATCATTGCCAACCGCTTTAAGATTATGAAAAGAAATATGAAAATGTCATATGTTTCGGCGATTTTCAGTCAGATTGACGGTGTTTTAATTTCCCTGCTTTTAGGCCCTGCCTATTTTGCCACTGCACCTACACCGGGCATCCCGGGCGGTTATGGTGCCATTATGCAAATCTCACAAGCCTTCGCTACCGTTTTGGGTACGTTTAAATTTTTCCAAAACCTTTACGGTTCGCTTGCCGCTTGGAAAGCTGTCATTAACCGTCTTGTGGGCTTTCTGGAAAATGCCCAAAGATCGGAAGAAATTTTGCTGGAATCTAAAGTTAAAATTATTGAGCAGGATACAGAGGAAATTGCCATCCCCGATTTAAGAGTTTATTTGCCTAACGGAAAATTACAGGTTACCGCGAAAAATATGGTGATTAAACATGGCGAAAAGGTATTAATTAAAGGCAAAACCGGCGCCGGTAAAACTACTTTGTTTAGGGTTTTGTCAGGGCTTTGGCCCTTTGGTTCCGGTGATATTATCATTCCTAAAGATAAAAAAGTAATTGTGCTGCCGCAAAAACCGTACTTACCCATCGGTACCTTGGCGGAGGCTGTCAGTTACCCAGAACCGCCGGATACTTATAGCCGGGAAGAAATGATACAAGTGCTACGTGACGTTGATCTGGAACACTTTGTTGAGAGGCTGGATGAAGTAAATCACTGGAATCATGTGCTTTCAGGCGGTGAACAGCAGCGGGTCGGGATTGCCCGGGCCATGCTCTACAAACCTGATTATTTATTCTTTGATGAAGCTACGGCATCTTTGGATGAACCTTCTGAAGAAAAGCTTTACAATATTTTATTGGAGCGTTTGCAAGACACAACTATTGTTTCTATCGGTCACCGTTCCTCTTTGGAGAAATTCCATGAAAGAATCATTGTCGCCGAACCGCAGCCGAACGGAAGTTTTGCCTTTGTGGAAAGGGAAACTCCTGCCGTATAAGCCGTATAAAAGGGAAAATAATCTCATAATAAAAGGGCTGCCACAAGCATATTTGTGTGTAGCCCTTTTTCGCAACAAAAAAAGCAAGCTTTCCCGTGTTGAGAATTGAATTTTATTGAAACCAATTTACGGGGGTGGACATGATGGAAGCTTTTATCTGCGGGGATTTACTGTTAAGTGCGTACTTGGTGTTTAGAGGCAATCCGCTGCCGGAATTAAAAACAAACAGTAGCGGTCAAGTAGTATATATTTTTGCTAAAACAGAAAAACTGCTACATGATTTTGCTGCTTACAAAGATAGTGAGTTTAAAATCTTTATTGATCATTATTATGAACTTAAAAAGATGAAGGATAAATTTCTCCAGGAGCAGAAAACTTAAGCGGAAGGACTTAATCATTTTTTATTTAGGAATAAGAGCATGGGAGGTTTGCGATGAAAAAAACCGTCTCAGATTCCAGAACCACTTTATCACAAGTGATGCAGGTCAATATGGCAAATCCCGCAGGAAATATTCACGGCGGCGAAATTATGAAGATTATGGATACGGCTGCGGGGGCGGCGGCAAAAAGGCATGCTCGCAGTAATGTGGTCACGGCTCGGGTGACGGAAATGGAGTTTTTGGTGCCGGTCCATGTGGGCGATCTGGTGATTTGTACGGCGGAGCTGGCTTTTGTGGGGCACAGCTCCATGGAAGTTTTAGTTACTGTGGAAGTAGAAAACCCGCTGATTGAAGCGCCGCCGAAAGTAGCTTTAACCGGATATTTTACCATGGTGGCCATTGATGAAAACGGTAAGTCCAAAAAAGTGCCTGAATTGGTTGTGGAGACTCCGGAAGAGAAAAAGCGTTACGAAGAAAGGGAGAAAATCTACTGGGAGCGGAAGAAAAAGCTGGCAGAAGCAAAAAAGCGCCGTACCTAAAGTCTCTGGGGGGAGGAAGAGCATATGCCAAGCAGCAAGCATACACAGAGTGTTTTATTAATTAATCCCTACTGGCGGCAACTCACTGAACCGTACGAGCATTTAGGGTTGGGATATTTGGCAGCTTGCCTGCGGCAGTCCGGCGTGAAAACAATAATTTGGGACATGCTGCTAATGGGCGACAAGGCCGAGCAAATTGCCGCAAAGGTGCAACAGGAGCGGGTTGCCCTCATTGGTGTCAGTATTACATTCCAGCAAAGTGCCAAAGAAATCATGGCAAAAATACGCCAAATTAAACGGCTCACGCAGGTTCCTATTGTGGTAGGGGGGATTTATCCCACCTTTGCGGCGCAAGAATTAATGACTTTATATCCGGAAATTGATTTTATCGTTAAAGGTGAGGGAGAAGAAACTCTGCCTGAACTTGTACATACGCTTTTGGCCGGTGGTGATGTAAAAAAAGTGCCGGGGCTTTTTGGCCGCACCGGCTCTGCCATCTGGGAATCCCCTGATCGACCCAGTGTGGATAATTTGGACAAGCTGCCCTGGCCGGCCCGGGATACTTTGCCACAGGTCCTGGAGAAAACAGGTTGTGCCTCCATCCTCTCTTCACGGGGCTGCTATGGTCGTTGCACTTTCTGCAGTGTCGATGCTTTTTTTAGCCGCTTTGGGCGGAAAATGCGCCTCCGCAGTGCCGGAGATGTTTTAGCCGAAATGGAATACCTGCAAAAAACATATGGAGTGAAAAATTTCGCCTTTAACGATGCCGAATTTATCGGCAGTAAAGGCAGGGGAAAAGCGCGGGCCAGGGAAATTGCTGAAGGAATTTTGGCACGGGGTTGGCAGATTCAATTCAGCATACAGTGTCGTGTTAATGATGTGGAGGAAGAATTGTTTGCCCTCTTAAAGCGGGCAGGTTTGCGGAAAGTTTTTTTAGGGGTGGAATCAGGTTCGCAAGCTGTGCTGGATCGTTTTCAAAAGGATGCCACGGTGGAAGAAAATTTACAAGCTCTAAAAATTTTATCTGCTTTGGAGATTTTTGTGGCCATGGGATTTATTATGTTTGACGATGTGACTACCTTGAGTGAATTGGCGGAAAATATACAGTTTTTACAAAAAGTGCGTGCCGTTACCGGAAATGCTTACCTGGCGGAAGTAGATCCGGTAAGTAAGGTGCTGCCTTTTGCCGGGACGAAGGTGGAGGCGCGTCTGAAAAAAGAGAAGCGTTACCGTGGCAATAGTTTAGATTTTGACTATGCCATTAAAGATCCAGTGGTGGAGACAGTATACAGAGTGCTATGTCTGCTTACAAACTTTTCCCGTAAAATTAAAGCTAAAAGGGGACAGCCCCTTTATCGAGAGTTTGATTGGCAAACAGGCCAAATTAAGCATTGACAGCAGAGGAAAGCCATGTTATACTCTTTAATACGTTACTACTTTAACGTATTAAAGGAGATGTGCGTTATGACGGAAGTTTTAAAGCGGAGACAAATTCCTGAAGGTGTGCGTGACCTTTTGCCCGATTTGGCGGGACAAAAAAGAAAGCTGGAAGAGTTTATACAGCAAGTTTTTAGCCGTTGGGGATACCGTGAGGTGTCCACACCGGCTTTTGAATATAGTGAGATTTTTGCGGCCGATTTAAAAGCCGGCTTGGAAAACAGTATCTATCGTTTTCCGGATGAGCAGGGGCGCATGTTGGTGTTACGGCCTGATTTTACTTTACCCATTGCCCGGGTTGTTGCCGTACATTTTGCGGAAGGGCCGCTACCGTTGCGGCTTTGCTACGGGGGAGAAATTTTTCGCTATGCCGGCGGTCTCCAGGGCAAACAGCGCGCATTAACACAGGCAGGCGTTGAGCTGATGGGAGATGCCACCCCGGGAAGTGATGCGGAAGTGGTTGCTTTGGCAGCAGCCGTTTTGCAGGAAGCCGGGTTAGATGAATTTACGCTGTGTCTTGGTCATGTGGGATTTTTGGATCTGTTGCTGGCGGCATATGACCTTTTGCCCCAAGATGTGGAAAAGATCAAACTGCTTTTTAATAAAAAAGATTTTGTTACCTTGAAGGAAATGGTAACGAAGCTTAAAATTAGTGAGCAGGCAAAAGAGAGTATTATGCAAATTCCTTTGCTCCGGGGCGGGGTGGAAGTGTTGACAAAGGCGCGTGCACTTTTACCGGCGGGGGCAAATGTACAGCCGCTGGAGCTTTTGCAGGAAATTTGGTCTGTACTTGAAGATTATAAGGTAACCCAGTTTGTCACTTTAGATCTTGGCATGGTGCGGATGATGAATTATTATACCGGCATGGTTTTTGAAGGTTACACCAACGGCTTAGGGTATCCCCTTTGCGGCGGTGGACGTTATGATCAATTGTTAACTAATTTTGGTTGTGAGCTGTCGGCGGTGGGTTTTGCCGTCAGTTTAGATCATCTCCTGACAGTGCTTACACGACAAAAAAAATTGCCTGAACTTTTGGAGCCGCTTTTTGTGGCCTTTGATGAGAGTGGCAGGGAAAATGCCATTGCTACGGCGCAGACTCTTCGCCGGCAGGGAGCAGTGGTTATTGTAGATTTAAAGGCGGCAACTTATGAAGAAGCTTTTCAGGCCGGTTGCCGGTTGGGAGCTACCCGGCTTTTATACTGTACAGACAATGATATTTTTGATGCTGATTTAGACAGGGGGCAGGTATAATGCTGGCTGCCAATGACTGGTTAACTATTGCTTTGGCTAAAGGGCGCATCTTGCCGTCGTCATTAAGCTTATTTACCGCTGCGGGCATTGACTGTAGCTCCATCGCCAGTGACACAAGAAAACTTATCTTTCGCCTGGAAGCAGAGAAGCTGCAGTTTATTTTGGCTAAGCCTACTGATATCCCTACTTATGTGGAGTACGGTGCCGCCGATTTGGGTGTGGTCGGGAAAGATATTCTTTTGGAACAGGAAAAAGAATTATATGAATTACTGGATCTGAAATTAGGTGCCTGCCGGCTTTCTGTAGCCCAAAAAGCGGAAAAGACGGGCGCAACCTGGGGTAGTAGTGTTACTTATGTGGCCACAAAATACCCTAATCTTGCCAAACGCCACTTCCTTAAAAAAGGACGGCAAGTGGAAATAATTAAGCTGCACGGGTCCATTGAATTGGCGCCGCTCTTAAATTTAGCCGATGTCATTGTGGATTTGGTTTCTACCGGTAAGACTTTGCGGGAGAACAATTTGGTGGAAGCAGAAGTTATCGCCCAGATTACAGCACGCCTTGTGGCCAACCCCGGCAGTTATCAGGTTAAAGCGGAACGGGTCATGGCTTTGGTGCAGCAACTGGAAAAAGTTTTGTAAAAAGAGGTGCAGCCATGTTAAGAATCTATGACGGGAAGTCCTTTCAAACTGATTTTACCCGACAGCGTTTTGATGATTATCCTGAGGCTTTGGCGGCAGTGCGGCAAATTTTAGCAGATGTGCGCAATGATGGTGATGCGGCTGTTATTAAATACACGAAAAAGTTTGACGGTGCTGTTTTGCAAACATTGCAAGTCAGTGAGGAGGAATTTACTGCCGCTAAAAAACAGGTGGAGGAAAAAGTTGTATCTGCCCTGAAAGAGGCGGCGGAAAATATCCAGTCTTTTCACCGGCAGCAATTAAGGCAGTCTTGGCTTGATTACCGCCCGGACGGTAGTGTGCTTGGGGTGCGCATAACTTCTTTGGAGCGGGTGGGCGCGTATATTCCGGGAGGCAGCGCCGCTTACCCCTCTACAGTGCTGATGACAGTAATTCCAGCCCGGGTGGCCGGCGTAAAAGAAATTTTTCTGGTGACGCCGCCGGCTGCTGACGGTTACGTTAATCCTTATACACTGGTAGCGGCGGAACTGGCGGGGGTGGATGCCGTTTTTAAATGCGGCGGTGC
>JAAYMK010000003.1 GCA_012521405.1 Bacillota bacterium | reverse complement strand
CCGGTTTTTTCCGCAACAACACTAATAAGTTCGGACTTGTTCACCAATATTCCCTCCTATTCCCAGATTTATGTGTCGAGAATACACTTGCTTATTCGAGAAAAATAATGCAAATCCTGCCTAAAGAGCCTGTTTTTTTAGTTTTTTTCCTTTTTTTTCGCCAACTCCCACCATTCGTCAAGTTTAGACAATGTTTGTGCGGACATTTCCGTACCTTCCTTTTGTGCTTGTGCCTCAACAAAGCGTAGTCGCCGGTAAAACTTTTCCACAGCTGCCGACAGTGCTTGTTCCGCATCAACTTTTAAGAAGCGTGCTACATTAACAACGGCAAAGAGCAAATCTCCCAGTTCTTCCTCTATTCTTGCCGCAAGACCTGATTTATATGCATCTTTTAACTCTATTAACTCTTCTTGGAGTTTCTCCCATGCGCCGGTGATATCGGGCCAGTCAAAACCGACACTTGCCGCTTGACGCTGCAACTTTTGTGCCCTTAGCAGTGCCGGCAGATATGTTTCCAGTTTAAATAGTGAATCCTGTTCTTTTTTCTCCGCTTTTTTAATTTGCTGCCAGTTGTGTAGCACCTCCTGTGACGTTTTCGCGATCGTGCCGGCAAAAACATGCGGATGCCGGCGGATAAGTTTTTTTGTTACAGCAGCAATAACATCATAAAAGGAAAAAATTTTTTCCTCGGCAGCAATCTCACTGTGAAAAACTACTTGTAGCAGTAAATCTCCCAGTTCCTCACATAATTCTTCCATATTACCGCTGTTAATGGCGCCTATAACTTCATAGGCCTCTTCTAACAGATAAGGTTTTAAAGACTGGTGATCCTGCTCTTTGTCCCAAGGGCAGCCATCTTCACTGCGCAGTACACGCATTACCTGTAATAAATCGCTCATGGTGTATTCCGCCAGAGGAGGCACATAAACAGTGGTTAAATGATCAATCCAGGGTATGCGATCAAGTTCATATAAAGGTACCCGGCGCATTCTTTTACCCCTAGTCATACCTGCTCTGCGGATCACTTGCACCGGGTGTTCATCGGGATATAATGCCATTAACCGTAACTTTACTTTTGAGGCTACCTGACGGTTATAAACCTGCATAATCAGCAGATGTTTCTCCGGATAGTCCAGGAGCTTGTCCTCCTGTAGGGCATCAACAACTTGCAGCTTCTCTTCCCGCGGCAAGCCAAGTTCGGCACTGACGGCTTCTAAAAAAGATACGGAAGGCAAAACGCGGCATTTAATTCCGGCCAAAGGTGCATTTTGCAAAATCAATTCCACCGTTCTTTCCGCAAATAAAGGACTCCCGGGAACAGCGTAGACAACTTTGCCAAAATGTAAAGCTGCATTAAGCACATAGAAAGCTATGTTCCGATATGTCTCTTCAAAGGTAGCGCCGTGCCGGTAAAAATAGTCAAGGGCTTTATAGGGAATGCGGTGCTTGTCCAAAAGGGCCAGGGACGGATGTTTGGCTGTACGCACATAAATATGTCGATGGCTTTTTAGCACAGAAAGGGCACGTAAAGTTAACGCTTGCGGATCTCCAGGCCCCAATCCCACCACATAAACAACTTTCATAGCATCAACCCCTTAAAAGATGAAATCTTTCCGCTATGCGCACAACAACCGGGCCAACTTTGGGGATTAGCAGCAAATCACTGCGTTTAATGCCGCCTAAAAGCAAGAGCATCAAAACATAAATGACCACACCGCCGGCTATGCTCACCAGCGTGGCAGCATGGTTTGCCCAGCCGGGAATTGTCACAAGTAAACGTGCTTCAGTGTTACGATAAAGCAAAAGTACTCCCAGTCCCATTACTGCCGCAGACGTCAGCGGCTTAAAGATTGCTTCCTCGGCGTAAAAAGGCATACCTATATATTTTTGTACGTAATAAAGATTAAGGATAGCGGAAATGCCAAAACCTACCACTGTGGCCAGAGCCGCACCCCGAATATGTAGTTGGGGTAAAGCCGTTAAATACCAGGTAAGGGCGGTTTTAACCAGAGCCCCCCAAAACAATGTCAGCACCGGATCCATTGTTTTGCCCAAACCTTGCAAAATTGCCGCCGTAGTTTGATATAGCGTCAAAAATATTACTCCCAAAGACATAACTGCCAAAACAGACCCCGCATCCGCATTCTGGAAAAGCAAAAGACAAATGGGCTCTGCCAGCAAATAAAGCCCTGCAGCACACGGAATACCCAGAATTAAAGTCACCCGCACAGCCAGGTATGCCCGGCTTTGCAATAAACGTTTCCGGCCTAAAGCCAACGCTTCGGAAATGGCAGGCACTAAAGAAATAGCTAAAGCCACCGTAATAATGGTAGGTATATGTACCAGCGGGGCGGCCATGCCGGTTAGTTGTCCATAAAGTGCCGTCGCTTCAGACTTCATCAGTCCCGCCGCCTGCAACCTTTGCGGCACAAAAACTAAATCAACTAGATTAATAAGCGGCATCACTAAACTGCCTAGCGTAATGGGAACGGCCAAAGCAAAAATTCTCCTCGCCGTGCCCCAGAAAGCCGGTGAACTGCTATCGCTTTGACACTGAACATTAGTAAGAAAAGCTTTTTTCTGACGCCACCAGGCTAAAAGCAGTAGCGATAAGCCAAAAAAGGCGCCGGCAGCAGCACCAAAACAGGCGCCGGCAGCAGCATATTCCAGTCCTTGCGGTAAAAAAATCACTACCAAGATGGTGGCAACCGCCACCCGGCCCAACTGTTCCGCCACCTGTGAAAGAGCCGTAGGCAGCATTTGCTGCTGCCCTTGGAAAAAACCTCTGTAGGCGGACATAATGCTGACAAAGAAAATAGCAGGAGAAATTCCGATTAAAGACAGATAAGCCCTGGAATCGAGTTGAAAAAGTTCAACAAAATACCCTGCCCCCCAAAACATTAAAGCAAAAATAACAAGTCCTGATAAGGCCAAAATTCTTTTTGCCGTCTGAAAAACGCGATATGCACCCAAGTAATTGTCATGTGCCAAATTTTCCGCCACCAGTTTGGAAATGGCAATAGGTATCCCGGCGGTGGAAATGGCAAGTAAAGTACTGTAAACCGGATAAGCCATTTGGTAAAGGCCTACACCTTCATCGGTAATAAGAACTGCGAGAATAATGCGAAATAGTGCCCCTATGATCCGGACGGAAATTCCGGCCAAAGTTAAAATTGCGGCCCCCCGCACAAATGACTGCTTGGTCAAATTCTCACCTCAGAGAAGTTTTGTCCTGCAATCTCATCTTATTATAGCACACCATAAAAAAATAACTAGAAATTCATTTCTTTTACGCAAAGCATACTACTAAAAAGTCGCCATTGGAAAACAAAGAAGCAGCAACCCCTGTTACTGCTTCTTCACCTCAATGTTTTCTTTTGCCCTTCATTATTGTTCCATCTGCTTGGCCAGAAAACCTGCCGCCGTCTCCACAAGTTTTAATTCCAGCTCACCCATCTTCACATTCCTGTCTTTTGAGCCAAGAATCACGGCTCCAATCGGGTCGCCCTCGGCAATGATCGGCGCAATTGCTTCAGTGACAAATTTAGGCACACCGTCCTCATCAGCTTCTTTATAGAATTTATGTTCAGCCGTATTTTCAATCAGAACACTTTTCCGGTTTTCCATCACTTTTTCTATGGCAGGAGAAAGCGGTCTGTTCATAAATTCTTTTTTTGGTGCACCAGCAACGGCAATGATTGTATCCCGATCAGCAATTAAAGCGACATGGCCCATTGCTTCATAGAGGGAATCGGCATATTCCTGAGCAAAGTCACCAAGTTCACCGATTGGCGAATATTTCTTTAATATGACCTCTCCATCCCGGTCAACAAAAATTTCCAACGGGTCGCCTTCACGAATTTTAAGTGTTCTGCGAATCTCTTTGGGGATAACAACACGTCCCAGGTCATCGATCCTGCGTACAATTCCTGTTGCCTTCAAAGCAGACTTCCCCTCCTTTTTCTGCATTTTATTACAGTCTTAACCTCTGTTGATAGTATACATCGCCTTTTGGAGTTTTATTCATTCCTGCACCGGCGCCAAGGAGGACAAAAAAATCATCTGTAGCTTTGTAAGCAGCTGCGTTTACTATCAGTATCTTCATTTTTTAGCAATTTCATTCTTCTCCTACCATAAAAAAGTGCTTAAGTTTTCTCTTTGGCAAGACGCTGCTTCAAATCGGTAAAAAGTGTCAAAAGAAACTGTAATTTTTCGCCGGAAACGGAGAAATTTTTGCGAAAAGCCAGCACAAACTGTTTGCTTTTACCTGCAGTTAAGCGTCCCTTTCGCAGTTTGGAAACAATTAAAAGCGTATCCCCGCTGGGGGATTCTGCTCCACCGGCAAAACGAATCATAATTTCACCTTTTTCCTCACTGACGGCGGTTACTCCGATTTCTTCCGCCAAGAGACGAATCCTGGCCACATTTAGCAAGTTTTCCGCTGCCCCGGGCAGTGCACCGTAGCGATCTGTCAGCTCTTCGCGGATATCCTCCACTTCCTGCAAGGTAGTGACAGCAGCAATTCTTTGATAAAAAACAATTTTTTGGCGTGCATCAGAAATATAACCGGTCGGCAAATAAGCATCGGCCTGTATTTCAATCCGGGGCGGTAATTTCTTTTCTTTTTTCGTTCCCTGTAAAGTATGGACGGCATCCTCCAGTAATTTCATATACATGTCAAAACCTACTGCCATCATAAAACCATGCTGTTCCGGGCCAAGAATATTACCGGCACCGCGAATTTCCAAATCCCGCAGCGCTATTTTAAAACCGGAACCTAATTCGGTAAATTCCTTGATGGCCTGCAGTCTTTTTTCCGCCACTTCCGTTATCACTTTATCTTTTTGGTAAGTTAAATAACAGTAGGCAATACGATTGGAACGGCCCACACGTCCCCTTAACTGGTAAAGTTGTGCCAGGCCAAATTTATCTGCATCATTAATGATAATAGTGTTCACATTGGGTATATCAAGGCCTGCTTCCACAATGGTCGTTGAAAGCAAGACGTCATACTCTCCATTTAAAAAGTCCAGCATTACTTGCTCCAGCTTTTGCGCCGGCATTTGCCCGTGCGCCACGGCAATTTTAACTTCAGGAACTAATTCTTGCAAATGAACAGCCCAGCGGTCAATGGACTGGACGCGATTGTGGACAAAATAGACTTGTCCTTGCCGTGCCACTTCCCGCAAAATGGCTTCCCGCACCAGCGCATCCGAATATTCCAAAACATACGTTTGCACGGGATAACGATCCTCCGGCGGAGTTTCAATTACAGACATATCACGGACCCCCGCCAGGGACATATGAAGTGTTCTCGGTATAGGCGTAGCCGTCATGGTCAATACATCTACATTCTTTTTCAGCATCTTTATGCGTTCTTTATGCCTGACGCCAAAACGTTGCTCCTCATCAATCACCAGCAGCCCCAAGTTATGAAAACTAACATCTTTGGAAAGTAAGCGGTGTGTGCCCACCACCAAATCCAGTGTTCCGTCTTTTAGCCCTTGTAAGGTGGCTTTTTGTTCTGCCTTGCTTTGAAAACGACTTAAAATCCCCACCGTTACAGGAAACCCTTCCAGGCGCTCCAGAAAAGTTCGATAATGCTGTTGGGCTAAGACAGTGGTCGGCACCAAAAAGGCAGCCTGGAAACCCGCCATGATAACTTTAAAGGCGGCTCGCAAAGCAACTTCCGTCTTGCCGTATCCTACATCACCGCATAATAGCCGGTCCATAGGACGACTTTTGGCCAAATCGTCCATTATTTCTTTAATGGCCTGCAGCTGATCAGGGGTTTCCTCATAGGGAAAAGAAGCAGCAAAATCCCTTTCCCAAGGATGTTCTTCAGTAAAGGCGTGGCCTGGTTCAGTCTCCCGGGATGCGTACAATTCAAGCAGTTCCTTGGCCAACTCTTGAACGGATGCCTGCACTCGTGCTTTAATCCGGTTCCATTCTCCACCGCCTAGGGAGGAGATTTTTGGTTTTTTCCCTTCAACACCGATATACTTGCGTACTGCATCAATTTGTTCAATGGGCAGATAAAGTTTGTCATTGCCGGCATATTGAATATATAAATAATCTCTGCTGATGCCGCCAACTTCCAATGTCCGCAAACCCAAGTATTGGCCGATACCATGCTGCTCATGCACCACATAGTCTCCCACTTGCAACTCCTGGTAATCGCCCACGCGGATGCCTTCTTTACTTTTGATGCGGCTCCTTTTCTTCCGCTGTGGTAAAATATCTTGCTCCGTTAGCACAGCCAATTTTATTTCCGGCAGCACAAAGCCACTTTCCAGCACACCGTGTAAAATTGTGACTGCTTTGGTGGAAAGTTGAGGTGCGGCAAGACTGTAATAAGCGTGAACATTTTTATCGGCCAAAATCTCGGATATGCTGGAACTACGTTGGCGTGTGGAAGTTAAAATTGCCACTCTGTAGCCTTGTTTTTGCCACTGGGAAATTTCCTGCGCCAAAAGCTCCCACTGGCCTAAAAACCTGGGAACCGGTTTTGCCGCAAAGGCAGTTGTGCGCCTGTAGGGGATAATTTTTCCTTGCTGCGCAAAAAGGGAAAAAGCAATCATTTGCTGTTTCGCCCCGGCAAGAAGCTCTACATAGGGCCAAGTGAGGCCAATCTGGCCTGCCAGCAATTCACCTTGGGCAAAAAGAGTACTTTGGATTTCACTTAATTCATGTTCCAGCTGCTCCGCAGCCTGTTCACAACGTAGTGGATCGCAAAGAATTAAAACGGCGTCTTCACTAAACCAATCAAGTAGTGAATCCGGACGGGGATAAAAATAAAGAAGGCATTGCTCAAGCCCAGGAAAATAGATCTCCTCGTGAATTTTTTCCTTTAGTTCAGCCAACTTTTCCGTTGCTTTTTTGAGGCGTTCTTTGTTATTGCCGGCCTGCTTTTGCAAGCGTTCCTGCTCCTCTGCCAACTGTTTTAGAGCATATTCCTGCTCCTTGTTCCCTACCACTACTTCTCTGGCCGGCGCAATAAATAAACTTTCCACATGTTCGCGGGAACGTTGTGTCTCCGGATCAAAAGTACGGATAGAATCGATGGTATCACCAAAGAATTCGATCCGGTAGGGAAAACTACGCCCCACAGGAAAAATGTCGGCAATGCCGCCCCGTACAGACATTTGGCCGGCTTTTTCCACCATTTCCACGCGCTCGTAACCGATGGCACTGAGACTGCGTAAAAGTTTATCAATTGGCATTTCATCGTCCAAATGCAGAAAAAAACAATTTTCCCGCCAGACTGTGTGCGGGCACATCTTTGCCAGCAGACCGGAAACGGTAGTTACCACCACCGCTTTTTTACCGGCAGCCAATTGTTCCATCACCGCAATCCGTTCTGCAGAAGTGTCACCACTTTCAGAAAATATATTACCGTAGTATAAAAGTTCTTTACCCGGAAAGAGCCACACTTCGTTTTCTCCCAAAACAGCCAGCAAATCCTCATAAATTTTATTGGCATGCAAAGCATCGGCGGCAACAATGAGAAAAGGCCGCTCTGTTTTTAAGTACAGACCGGCAATGGCTAAATTACGGGCTGATTCATCCAGACCATAAACCAGCTGACTACGGGTTGTGCGCTCTAAACCTTCCAAAACCGGTGCCATCTGTCGGGCATCTGCAATTTCTGCCGCTATATTTTTCATAAACTACCTCCAGAGTGTACAAACACATTAACTTTCCAAACAAAATTTAACCCGGCCTAATTTTGCGCGTGCAAATAAGGCCTCGTTTGTGACAAGGCCTTCTGCATCAGCTTATATTAAATATTATCCAAAAGCTGTGAATAAATTACCATCCCCGTCGTTTATTATTATTATATCTGCGCCGCTAAAAGCCGTCAACGACAAAACTAGCTTAACATAAAGGTTCTATAAGCAGAAAATACACAGTCAGTAAGGTAATTTTAGCAATAGTATTTCCACCTTTTACAAAAATCATGCCGCCTGGCGCTACTTTACGTCAAACGGCATGCAGTTACTTTTTAGAGTAGAAACCAAATTACGCCCCTGGCGGCACCAAAACCGGGTAAGAGCCAAGTAATTTTAACATCACCGCTTCCCGGCCGGCTTCACGTAAAGCCGCTCTCACCGCACTGTCCGCTAAGGAGCCGTCCAAATCAACAAAGAAAATATAATCCCCCAACCGGCTGCCGGCAGGCCTTGATTCAATGCGGGTTAAATTGACGTGATGGGCCGCAAAGGCCCCTAAAACACGGTAAAGACTGCCGGCCACGTTTTTTACGGAAAAAACAAGCGAAGTTTTAACGGGCTCACCAATTTGTTCGTTTTCACGCCCCAGTACAATAAAACGGGTGGTTGAAGTGGCATCTTGAATCCCGGCAGCTAAAATGGGTAACCCATAAAATTCTGCTGCCTGACGCCCGGCAATGGCCGCCGTCCCGGCTCCCTGTTTAGCCGCCATTGCTGCCGCTTCCGCGGTACTCACCACGGGTATCTGCTTGGCGGGCGAAAGTTTTTGCCGGAGATAACTTTTACATTGCGCCAAAGCCTGCGGGTGCGAATACACCAGCTTTATTTCTTCTATGTCAGCAGCCTGAGAGAGCAGGCAATGTTCTATATTTAAAGCCAATTCCGCCAGTATTCTTAGCTGATGGCTGGTGGTTAAAATCTCCAGGGTATCATGCACTGAACCTTCAAGGGAATTTTCCAGCGGCACAATGCCAAAGCGGGCCTTTAGGTCCTCCACGCTTTCAGCACAATCGCCAATGGTAGGGCAAGGGCTGATCTTTAACTGCATACCGGTTAGTTGACAGAAAGCCTTGGCCGCTTCTTCACAAAAGGTCCCTTGTGGGCCCAGGTAAACCATTGCCTCCATTACTTGACGCCTCCATGCCATAATTTCTTCCCTAGCACAGGCACAAATTTTTCCACATATAACATAAGCTCAGCAAAATGTTCCGGCGTCAAGGACTGTTTGCCGTCACAAAGGGCCCGGGCTGGATCCGGATGCACTTCCACCAGCAAGCCGTCTGCTCCGGCTGCCAAAGAAGCCAAAGCCAAAGGCTTTACCAAGCGCCAGTGTCCGCCGGCATGGCTGGGATCGGCAATGACAGGCAAATGCGACAGTTGTTTGGCTAAAGCAATGGCACTGACGTCGAGTGTATTACGCGTATACGTTTCAAAGGTACGGATTCCTCGTTCACATAAAATCACTTGATAATTACCTTCGGCCATAATATATTCAGCTGCCATCAACCATTCTTCCACTGTAGCCGAAAGTCCCCGTTTTAAAAGTACAGGTTTGCGCAGTTGTCCTACTTCTTTAAGAAGGGGGAAGTTTTGCATATTTCTAGCCCCGATCTGTACCACATCGGCCGTTTCTGCCACCAATTCCACATCGGCAGGATTAAGCACTTCCGTAACTACCGCCAGGCCGGTTTTTTCCCGGGCTTCACGCAGGTAAACAAGACCTTCTTCCAACAAGCCCTGAAACGCATACGGTGACGTCCTGGGTTTAAATGCCCCGCCACGCAGTGCGGCGGCACCAAAGGCTTTCACCGCCTTAGCCGTATCAAGCAGTTGCGTCCTACTTTCCACGGCACACGGTCCAGCCAAGACAGAAATCACACCGCCGCCTACACGCAGGCTGCCGGCTTCCACAACAGTATCTTCAGGCTTCACTTCCCGACTCACCAGTTTATAGGGTTGCATTACCCGCATAACTTTTTCCACGCCGGGCATAGTTTCCAAAGCCGGCGGCACTTCCGTCTGTGTTGCCCCTACCGCACCAATCACAAGCCTTTTTTCACCGTGAATAAGATGACAACTATACCCATACTCCTCCAATACACGCTCCACAGCCTGAATTTCTTTTTCGCCAACTTCCAAATCCATCACCACAATCATGTTTTCCACCTCCACAAATTTTTTGGAAAAATAAAAATCCGTCCCCAAAGGGACGGATCTAGTATCCGCGGTACCACCCAATTTGGCGCTATGCGCCCGCTCGTTAACAGATACGGGAAATTAATTCCGATATCTGCCCCATTGCTAACGGGTGGGGTTCCCGGCCCAGCCTACCTCATGCGTTCAGCCTGCAGCTCCGGAGGGAACTTCGGGTAGATCGTACCTGGTGACGCTTGCAGTCGGTGGCGTCTCCTCCCTGGAAGGTCGTGTCTACCTTACTTTTCTCCTTCACAGCTTTTTCCTATCGGTATAATGTTAGGATCGATTCTAGCATATCTTTGCGTACTTGTAAAGAGTTATTTTGGCAAATTATTAAATTTATTCATTGTGGCTTCGATCCCCTCGGCAAGAAAAGTTTCGGCTGCCTGAGCAGCAATAGTCAAAACAGATTCCAGTACCTCCTCTTCTGCCGGCGAAAATTCCTCCAGCACATAACTGACCACATCTTGCCCTTCTCCCTGCGGCCGTCCGATACCGATACGCATGCGGGGAAATTTTTCTGTTTGCAGGTGATAAATAATGGATTTCATGCCGTTATGACCGCCACTGCCCCCCTGGGGACGCAAACGCAAAGTGCCTAAGGACAAATCAAGATCATCATAAACCACAAGCATTGAGGACAAGTCAACGCCAAAGTGTCGTACCAAGGCAGCTGCAGCCAGGCCGCTGTTATTCATGTACGTCATGGGCTTGGCCAAAATAACATCAATGCCGTTAACTTTGCCGCCACCCCAAAAAGAATGATATCCCGCTTTATAAAGCGGGATTTTTAGCGTACGGCTCAACCGGTCGATAAAACGAAACCCCACATTGTGGCGTGTAAAGAGATACTTGGGACCGGGGTTGCCTAAACCAAGAAAGAGAAACATGGCATGTCCTATTCTTCAGCTTCCCCGGCTTCTTCAGCTGCTGCCGTGTCTTCTGCTGCAGCTTCCTCCGCCTCAATGCCTTCTTCGGCTTCTTCTGCTTCAGTTTCTGCTGCCTGCGGAGCAACGACGGTAACAACTACTTCATCAAGGTCGGTGACAATTTCCATATCTTCCGGTACACTTAAATCGGCCACAGTTAAACTTTCTCCCACTTGCAACTCTGAAATATCCAGTTCAATTTGCTCAGGAATATTTGTGGGCAAGCACTTAAGTGTCACTTCACGTAATGTCTGCTGCAGGACCCCGCCTTCTTTGACGCCCACAGATTCACCCACAAGGACAATGGGAATTTCAAGTTCAAGTTTTTCTGTGAGGGAAATACGCATAAAATCAACATGAAGATAACGTTCGGAAACGATAATATCCCGCGTTAGTTCTTTCATGATTACCGTGGTGGGTTCTTGGCCCTCTATAGACAGATCCACCAAAGTATTGACACCTGTGGGTGTATTGAGAATGGCGTTGATATCCTTGGCATCAACGGCAATGGGAATCGGTTCTTCTTTTTTGCCATAAACAATACCGGGGACTAAGCCGGCTTTACGGAGCTGCTTTAAATGACCTTTTGTAGATAAAGCACGCGGCTGTGCTTGTATTTGCAAACGCTCCATGGTTACATCCTCCTTCTCCTATTACCGGATAAAAAATATCTCAAGAATCCTTGTATATTTTATACCTTGGTATTATACCCTGATTGTACCTTTGCAGTCAAATTACTTTAATCAAAAAGTTTGGAGACCGACAATTCTTCATGAATGCGGATAATGGCATCTCCAATTAACGGGGCTACAGATAATACTTTTATTTTCGTTCCCTCAAGCTTATGCGGAATGGTGTTGGTGACAACAATTTCCTTAATGGGAGATTCCTGTAGGCGCTTGATAGCATTTCCGGATAAAACCGGGTGCGTACAGCAGGCATATACTTCTTTTGCTCCGTGCTCCAACAGAGCCTGCGCTCCCTGGGAAATAGTTCCGGCTGTATCTATGATATCGTCAATCATAATGACTGTTTTACCTTCCACATTACCGATAATATGCATCACTTCAGCCACATTGGGTTCAGGACGCCTTTTATCGATAATGGCAATGGGCAAGTGCAACCGTTCAGCCAGTTCCCGCGCCCTGGTAACACCACCCATATCCGGCGACACCACCACGGCATCAGTTAAGTTTTTGCTCCGGAAGTAATTGGAGAGAATCGGCAAGCTTTTCAAATGATCAACGGGGATATCAAAAAATCCTTGGATCTGGCCGGCATGCAGATCCATGGTAATGACACGGTCAGCACCGGCCGTGGTCAATAAATCTGCCACCAGCTTCGCCGTAATGGGGTCTCTGGCCCTGGTTTTACGATCCTGACGCGCATACCCGTAATAGGGCAGGACGGCATTAATACTTTTCGCCGAAGCCCTTTTCATGGCGTCCATCATAATTAATAATTCCATGAGATTTTCATTGGCAGGGTAGCAGATCGGCTGCACAATAAAAACGTTTGCTCCCCTGACACTTTCACCGATATAGATATTAATTTCACCGTCACTAAAACGTTTTATCTCCGCCTTTCCCAAAGAGACACCAATATGCTCGGCAATTTCCGTTGACAGCTCCATATTTGCCGTGCCGCTAAAAATCTGGAGCTTTTTTGCTCGATACACGCTTTACCCTCCTGACTATGTAACAACTTATCATTTTTACTCACCGGTAGGTACAAAGCCGCAGCCCAAACAATTCAACCTGTACAAAAAGCTTATCTTCGCTGAGAGTCACTCTTTTTCCTGCCTGCTTTCGTCATTTTTCGCCACCTTCTTTTGTAAAAAGCGGGAAGCTAGCCCTTCTTTATTTACTTGTTGGCCACGTTCTATGGCCAGGGCCCCGTCCGGCACATCACGTGTAATGGTTGAACCGGCGGCAATAAATGCACCTTTACCGATTTTTACCGGCGCCACCAAATTACTGTTACAACCAATAAAAGCATTGTCTCTAATGGTAGTCTGATGCTTATTTTGCCCATCATAATTAACAACAATAGCACCGGCACCAATATTTACATCTTGGCCAATCTGCGCATCTCCTATGTAAGCAAGATGAGCTACTTTACTGCCTCTACCCAGGGAAGATTTTTTAATTTCCACAAAATCGCCAATTTTAACGCCTGTTTTAAGTTCCGTATGTGGGCGCAAATGTGCAAAGGGGCCAACCGTCACATCATCTTCAAGCACACAACCTGTGGCCACGGAATGACGGATCACCACCCCATTACCAATGCGGCAATCGGTAATTTCCGTGTTAGGGCCAAGAACACAGCCTTCACCGATGTATGTCTTTCCCCTTAACAATGTTTGCGGCCAAATTACTGTATCCTGGCCTACTTTCACCCCTGCATCTATATATGTGCTTTGAGGATCAATAATAGTAACGCCTGCTTCCATCAGTTGCCGATTTATTCTTTCCTGCATAATTTGCTGGGCCTGTGCCAGCTGCAGGCGGTCATTAACGCCCAAGGCCAAACGGTAATCATCCAGCAGGTGTGTGGTCACTTTGCCTCCATACTGCAAAATTAAAGCAATACAGTCCGTTAAATAATATTCCTGCTGTGCATTGTCATTTTTTACTTCTGACAATGCCCTGCGCAGGTAATTGACTGCAAAAATATAGGTTCCTGTGTTAATCTCATTGACAGCCCGTTCTTCACTGCCGGCATCCTTTTCCTCCACTATTTTTTGCACATTACCTAAAGCATCCCTAATAATACGTCCGTAACCATAAGGGTCGGGAACACGGGCGGAAAGAATGGTGGCTGCGGCTTGGGTATCTTTAAAGGTCTGCCAAAGCCCTTGAAGCGTCTCGGCCGTCAATAAAGGTGTATCTCCGCACAAAACGAGCACAGTACCTTCAGCCGGCAGTAAAGATTTTGCCTGCATAACAGCATGTGCTGTTCCCAATTGCTCTTTTTGCTCAACATAACTAACAGCATCGGCAAAGAAACTTTTAATTTCTTCTCCTTTGTGCCCGATAACTACAATGATCTCGGAGCAAATACTTTTGGCTGCCTCGATCACATGCTCCAGCATAGGCCGGCCGCATACAGGGTGAAGCACTTTAGGCCGCTTTGACTTCATGCGTTTACCTTCACCTGCAGCCAAAATAACCGCTGCCATCTTTTCCACCGTCATACCCCCTTTTGCTATTAGTTTAACATTCTTATGTTAGATCATAACAGAGAAAAAGGATAAAAAAAAGGAGCATATGCTCCGTTATACACCAACTAACTCTCCTTCTTTCTCCAGCTCTGCATTATAGGCATTTAAAACGGCTGTTTGTATTAGCTCGCGCGTCTTAGAAGTGATGGGATGCGCGATATCTTTGAACTCGCCATCGGGAGTTCTTTTACTGGGCATGGCAACAAACAGGCCATTGTTTCCGTCAATGATACGCACATCATGCACAACAAACTGGTTGTCCAGAGTGATGGAAACAATAGCTTTCATTTTTCCCTCATTATTAATTTTTCTAATTCTGACATCTGTCACTTCCATCGTTTTCACCGCCTTTCCAAGCACGCACTGTATGTATTTTGCTAATTCCACAAAAACATTGCAATTCCTTCTTTTTTTTGGCAAATATTTGTCTCCATTAATATTTTCTATAACGGTTCACGGAGCACCAATAACCTCTCCGCTAAAAGCAAATCACTAATCTTATCCACATCCGTGCCGATTTCCGGATATCTGGAAATTACAGCTTTCCCCGTTAAACCAAACAAATCTTCAAACCGCGCTTCCAGCTCAGCAATTGATAGTTGCCTTGTGAAAAATTTTATAATAAAAACAATACCGAAAACGGCGGCCAAACGGAGTGGACTTTTACGCAACGCATAAATTTCCTCCAAACGCGGTAACATGGTTTTTAAGCAATGGGGACTGACGAGAAATAAATTTCCGCCGGTAAATTCCCCTTCCTTCAATTTCACATATGTTCGTTTAACGCCGGGAAAACGTAATTCATTGTCCTTGCGGGAAACAATGGGATAATAAAAATCTTTTTGGCCTGCACAACTTTGGAGTAAATCTTCCACTGCCTCTGCCGTTAAAAAGGGCACATCTGAGGAACAAATTAAAAAATGCTTTTGCGGCTTCAGCGCCACAAAACCGCGCTCCATATTTTCCACTAAATTTTTACCTTCTTCAACCAGAATAATTTTCTCGCCGGAAATTTCCTCCTCTAACCGCGCCTTGGGACCGACAACGGCTATCCGTCCGATACCTTCAGCTTGTTTAAGGGCATCAAGCACATAGGAAAGCATGAAACGTCCGTGAATTTTTATGAAAGCCTTGTTATCTACCTGCTGTGCTTCTGTCAATGCCGACGGCTTGGCTCCTCCGGCTAAAACAACAACATCAGTCATTAGGCAAACCTCCCACAACATGTGGCTGAAAAGTTTCTGTCAACCAGACCTTATACCTCTCGCGCAATAGCACTTGCGCCAGTTTTTCCGCTTCCGCCCGGGAAGCAAATAAGGCAAAAACAGTGGGGCCGCTGCCACTTAACAGTGCAGATCCGGACGTGTTCATTTTTGTTTTCAATACTTTCACGGCAGGATGCAGGCGAAAAGCTGCCGGCTCCAGCATATTAAGCAAATGACTAATTATTTGCCGGCAATTTTTTGTCTTGAGGGCGGCAAGCATACCCGCAAGATCATATTCCCGGCTGTAATCATCAGGCCGCAAGGCGGCGTAAACAGATGCGGTGGGAACATAAAAACCCGGATTGGCCAATACAACATAAAAGGGCGGGCATTGAGGCAGCCTGGTTATTTTTTCTCCCCGCCCTGTGCCCAGTGCCGTACCTCCATAAAGGCAAAAGGGCACATCCGAACCTAACTGGGCGGCAAGATTAGTAATTACTTCCTCTTCCCAGGGCAACTGCCATAGGTGCACAAGCCCGCGTAAAGTGGCGGCAGCATCGCTACTGCCGCCGGCCAATCCGGCAGCAACAGGTATTTTTTTCTCTAAATGGATATGTACGCCTTGCTTCACCTCATACAGTAATTTTAACTTTTGCGCAGCACGCCAGACCAAATTATCTTCATTAACAGGTAAATGGTCATCGTCACAAGTTAAGACAATCCGGTCTTCCGTAATTTTTGTAAGCTTAAGTGTATCGTGTAAAGCAAGACTTTGATACACCGTCTCCAATTGGTGATAACCGTCGACACGCTTTCCGGTTACCGCCAACAACAGGTTAATTTTGGCATATGCTTTCTCCAAAATAAACATTTTGTCCTCCCTAGATTGCTGCCAAAACATTCGGCACTCCAGGGAAAAACTCCTGCTAAGAAAGGGCAACGGTACTATCTATTTTTGCTTGCAAAGTAGTTTTCTTAACCAAAGGTGACTGCTTCCGAAAAGCGAAGATTGTGGATAAAACTACATCTATTTTTTCATAAAAAACAATGACAAGATCGCCGGCGGCAGCCATATTTAAAGCTTCCTGCAGCGCTTGTTGTTCCGCAGGTAAAATTTTAATACAAGTCTCATCTTTCCCTGCCTGCATTGCTCCTTTTTTCAGCAGATCGGCAATTTCTCCCGGTTTTCTGCCCCTGAGGTCTTCATCTTCCTTAATAAACAGAAAATCAAAATACTTTGCCGCCACGGCACCTGCTGCCAGCACCAAATCATTTCTTCGATCTCCCGGCACCCCAATTACGGCTAAAGTCCGGTTAGGTTTAAGCTTCTTAACAAATTGACCAATCTTGGCAAACCCATCCGGATTATGGCCGTAATCAACCAGCACATTGAAATCTCCCAGGCGGTAAAAATTGGCCCTTCCCGGATTGTCCTGCGGCGAAGAAGCAAATTCACGCAGGTAAGCAGCCGCCTGGCGTATAGGGATACCGTATCCCCAGCAGGCAGCTAAAGCTGACAATAGATTTTCGATCTGGTGCTGAGCATAACCATTGTGGGTAACGGCAAAATCACGTGTTCTTCCTACCAAAGTCACCCGATTGCCCCAGGCTGCCAAAATAGCCCCCCTGCGTAAAAAGACTGCACGCCCACCGTTACCTAAATGTCTGCGCACAGTAATGCTGTCTGCCTGGGTGCTAAAATAAATAATCTCTGCCCAAACCCTTTCCGCCAGTTCATGTACATGCGCATCATCCGCATTTAGTACAACTGTTCCTGTATCATACACTGCTTCTGCCACAAGACTTTTAACATAAATTAAATCAGCTAGCGTCTCAATACCGTCCTGTCCCAGATGGTCTGGACGAATATTACAGATGACGGCCACATCAGCGCGATCATAGCCTAATCCGCGGCGGATAATACCACCGCGAGCCGTTTCCAGGATGGCTACTTCCACATCTGGATGGGACAAAACGGCATTGGCCCCGGCAGGTCCCGTTAAATCACCGGTCTTGGCTAGACTCCCGTTATAATAGAGCCCGTCAGTACAGCTCAAGCCGGTATACAAACCATGTTTGCGTAACACAAACTCCAGCATGCGGGCAGTAGTAGTTTTACCGTTGGTGCCGGTAATACTAAACACCGGTATGCGCACCGGCTGCCCCGCCGGGAAAAGTTGCTCAATAATTTTTGCGCCCACATCCTGTGCGGCACCTTGAGAGGGATATAAATGCATCCGCAATCCGGGAGCGGCATTAATTTCAATAATTCCTCCCTCCTGTTGTTCGGGAGGCTGCTTTATATCCTGCATTACTAAATCAACACCGGCAATGTCAAGACCGATTAACGCAGCTGCACGTACAGCAAGTTCTGCCTGCTTTGGATGTACTTCTGCCGTAACATCACAGGCTGTGCCACCGGTAGACAAGTTGGCGTTATTGCGCAGGAGCACTTTTTGCCCCCGGGGTACAACACTCTCCAACGTCAGACCTTGCCGGTGCAAAGCCTGTTTTGTAATCTGATCTACCGGTATCTTGGTTAAAGGTTTCTCATGGCCGTCTCCACGCAGCGGGTTTTGATTTTCACGTGCTATTAATTCAGCAACAGTATGGATACCGTCCCCTATCACAAGGGCAGGAATCCTTTCTGCAGCCGCCACCAGCCGTTTATTTACCACCAGCAATCTATAGTGTCTTCCCTCAAGGTAGGATTCTATCATTACCCTGGGGCTATATGCAGCAGCCAGAGCATATGCTCTTTTTACTTCTTCACTACTTTGTAAATTCAGAGAAACTCCTTTACCCTGATTACCGTTATCAGGTTTTATTACTACCGGATACCCTAGCTGTTGTGCAGCTTTTAACGCCTCCTGCAGGCTTTCTACAACAAAACCGCAGGGCACCGGCAGACCATGCTCTTGCAGGATCCTTTTCGTCAGCGGTTTATTGCAAGCAATATCTACCGCTATGCAACCTGTATTTTCACTAATACTGGCAAGAATGCGTTTTTGATATTTTCCGGTCCCCAAACGATATAAACTGGTTCCTTCCGCCAACTGCTGAAAAGGAATTTGCCTTTTTTTTGCCGCCTCTAAAATGGCTGCCGTACTGGGGCCAGGGAGATATTGCGCAGCAATGCTTTTGGCTTGCTCGATATCAGCTTTGGGATCATAGTGTTTCCCGTCCAGCAAGGCTTCAACTATCTTTACTGCCGACTGCGCTAAAAACTCGGCTGCCTGCCGGCAACGATATTCGGCAATGATTTCTACTACGCTCCCGGCATAGGTGCGTGTTTTACCGTAGTTTGTACCTATAGCAGCCTGACTTTGCAACTCCAAAAAAATATGTTCCACCACATGCCCCAAATAAGTACCTTCCCTTACACGTTCAATAAAACCGCCCTTATAGCCACGGGAGCATGTATGTTCCAGCAGCCCCGGTAAAACCCGCAGCAATTTTTCTGCGAAGTAAGGATCAAAGTTGGTGCAAAAATCTTTGGCAGAACCTAGATCTAAAAGCATTTTCATTACCGGACGGTGACTGTAAATATTGCGTCCGGGAAAAAAATGCAAGTTTAGGATTTTCATTTGCTAAATGTCCTCCTTAGTTTACGGCGTCTTGGCAATGCGTTTGGGTAGATTATACTTGTAGCCCTTGGCAAGAATATGCAGTTTCACATCTGTCAGTGCCAAGGGTTGATCCAGGCTGGATTCCGAGACATTGGAATGCGTAACCTGCAGCCCGTCTACAATGGTGACGGTACCGCTGCCGATAACTTCAAACTCACCAGCCCCATCCACTATGATTGCCGTATCTTCATCGATGCCAATGCCCACAATATATGGATTATGGGCTACCACGGCAAGCAAACGCCCAATACGTCCCCGCTGGGCAAAATGCTGATCTATCACAGCATCTTTTAATAACCCTAATCCGGGTGCCATGCGAATGATTTCCTTACTGGGGGTGGCATCATCAGCACCTCCCACCAGCATAGTTTCACTCATGGCGGCAGCTCCGGCACTGGTGCCGGCGATTACAGCACCTTCGCGGTAACTGTTGATTAAAGCTTTACCCAGAACACTGCCGCCCAAAATACCGGTTATGCGTAACTGATCGCCTCCTGTGAAAAATATGCCTGTTTGCTTGGCAAAGATTTGTCTATATTGTGCCTGATTGGCCACTTCTCTGTTGTGCACAGCCAGGACGCTAACTTCGGACGCCCCCATACCTTCGAAGATTTGACGATATTGTTCTCCTGTATCAGGATCGGTACTGGCCGTGGATAAAATAGCAATATTGGCTTTCCGGCCACCGGACAACTGAAAAAAACGCCGGAGGATTTCACACTCTCCTTCTTTATCCTCGGCACCGCCAATGATTACCAAGTGGCCATTTTTTTCGGACACAAAGAAACACCTCCGATTTATCTCACAGCAGTAAATAGATTTTCCTTCAAACAGGCTTCCTATACAATTTTGGTTTTTCTGTCAAAGAAAAAAACACGTTCTGTTGTGAACGTGTTTGCTGCTTTTTAAATTTTTAATCTTTGCTGGCAGGAAGTTCAATGGTAAAGGTTGTCCCCTGTTGCGGGATACTTTCCACATAAATACGTCCCCAATGATTTTCGATAATGCGGTAAGATATTGTTAGACCTAAACCTGTCCCTTCTTCTTTTGTGGTGTAAAAGGGATCAAAAATTTTTGATAATTGCGCTTCCTCCAAGCCGCATCCTGTGTCGGTAAAACGGACCACAGCCATATTGTCCCTTGTTTCCGTTGAAATGGTTAAGCGGCCGCCTTGAGGCATGGCCTGAATAGCATTGCTGGCGATATTAAGAAAAACTTGTTTAATCTGCGCCGGATCTGCTTCCACCAACGGCAAACTGGGGACATAATTTTTACATAGTTCCACATTTTCTAAAAGAGATTTACTTTCAATCAGTAGAAAAATTTCATCAAGCAGGTTATGTAATTGTACTTTTTGCATTAACGGTGCTGCCGGCTTTGTCAACAATAAAAACTCTTTAATAATGGAGTTAGCCCTATCTATTTCATTAATCATTAACGTACAATATTCATATCCTCTGGTGTTATTAGGCGCAAATTCCTGTAACAAGATTTGCAAAAAGCCGCGTAAAGTAGTCATGGGATTACGGATCTCATGAGCCGTGCCGGCCGCCAATTCAGCCACCAAGGAAAACTTCTCCATCTGCAGCAGCTCGTTTTCCCTGGTTTTTGTTTCCGTCACATCCTGAAAAACACTTACCGCTCCAGCCACTTTACCCTCTGCAGTAAAGATGGGAGAGGCGTTCACGCTGTAGTACCGCATACCGTCATTTAACGGCAACTGTAGGACATATTGATTAAATTGTCTTTTTGTATTTACCACCTCAGACAGAATTTTGCGAAATTTTCGACCAGGCAAAGAATCCCACTGCTCCTTTAACTGCAGTAGTTCTTTTGCCGTTTGGTTCAGATAAGTAATTTGTAAATCTTGATCGACACTTAAAACACCTATTTGCAAATTGGTAAGAATTTCACCAGGCTGTAGATTATTTATTTGCTCCCTTTGCACTGGAAGTAGATTGGCAAACCGACTATGAAAAGCCTTAACATCCTTTTGTGTCAGCAAGTATGCATTTGGCTGATTGTAAAAACATTCTCCTTTTAATTTTTGTGCTTCTTTTGTTTCTTTAAGAAAAACAACAAGCCGGCAGACAGGATCTTTTCTTGCCCTGGACTTTACAGGAACAACTTTACAGTAAGGAAAATTGCGTGCGGCTATGCTGCCGATAATACTCTGGATCAGCGTACAAAGTATGGGGCTTTTAAGAATCATATGGCCAAAAAGACATTTTGTAGATATTAGTTCAATTTTATGCTCCGTGTAGGCTTGAAGATAATAATTACCCCCTAATCTATTCAAAATCGAGGCAGTTAGTTCTGCAAAGTCTTTGGCCGACAAGTTTTGCTTATTGCTAGTTTGCAAATAAAACTCCTCAAAATTTAACCCGATTTTTTGGCCGAGTTTTTGGAGACAGACTTCTGCAGCCTGGCCCATAAGCATTTCACTGAACAGAACATAGTCCGCCAGTAACCGCAAAAAAAAGTCTTCCCGCAAATTTAAATCCATGTAAACAACCCCCGGCTCATTAAAGTCTTTTTACCAACCGTGCATTTTCCGATATTCCGGGTATACGGCCTCTTTTGGCAATAGGCTTACCGGCTACTTCTTTAATATCCATGGTCATATCGATGGCTGAGGCACGAGATATGTATGAACCAACACCAAAAGCATCTGCACCTGCTTCCGCCAGTGCCGGCAATCTTTCATCATCAATTCCGCCGGAAACAAAAATTTTTACATGTGCATACCCGGCCTGATCTAAACGTGCCCGCACTTCACGCACCAATCCAGGCGTCACACCGCCGCGTTCTCCGGCTGTATCCAAACGAATACCGTCCAATTTGTCTTTTAAGGCTTCGGCCACGCGTAACGCTTCTTCCGCTTCGTCTTTAAATGTATCCACTAAAATCACACGTGGATCTCCATCCGGCATAACCTGATCATAAATTTTTGCCACCTCTACCGTATCACCCACAATTAACATCACGGCATGTGGTACAGTTCCCTTAGGTTCTTGGCCCGCCAATTTGGCCCCCAAAATACAACTACAGCCATCTACGCCACCAACAAGGGAGGCCCGTTCCATCACCGGAGCTACCGCCGGATGCACATGCCTGGCTCCAAACATAATTACAGTACGGTCCCCGGCTAATTTTTTAATATGACGGGCAGCTGTAGCCCAACCGCTGGCACTGGCCAGCATCCCCAAAATAGCAGTTTCATAAATGCCAAACTCACTATAACGCCCTTTAATCCGCATCACAGTTTCTTTCGGGGCAAACTCTTCGCCTTCGGGTAATGCCCAAACTTCCACATTTTTTTGTTTAAGCAAATTTATAGCTTCCTCAATTCCACACAAAACACCCGCTTTGCCTGCAAAGATTTCAGCCGTTACTTCAGTATCTTCTTTTCCGGCTGCTTTTAAAATTTCCAACGTGCGTATAAAATAGACATCAGTGGTGGCTCCCGCAAAGATTTCAGCTTGATCTGCAGAATGCAACAGGCGGTCCTTTGCGATTTGCAGAGCATGAACATCCCGTAAAGTGCGTAGCTCCTTCACCATATATCCCTCCATCAGTTGCCAGAATTCCTTTCTACACGTAAAAATAAGGTATAAACTTATGCTTTACTATTCCACGCCAGGGTTAAAATTCCTTTTTTTATGTTTTTGCACATAAATCCAATCTTTTTAGAAAAAACGTACCGGCTTTGCCGGTACGCTTACCCTTATTTTTGTTCGTTCATCAGAGCACGTTCGGCGCGTTCAATGGCTAATTTTACCAGGTTGCCACAATCACGGGAAGTAACACTTCCCCAACCTTCCTTGCGTACAATATCTGCCACGCCCAACTCTGCGGCTAATTCTTCCTTCAACGCATCGGACATAATCCTTTGCCGTCTCGGACTCATTAGCCTCACTCCTTTGAACATTTTAGGGCTAATTTTATTGTTTACGATTTTCATTATAATACACTGGCAATTTCTGCGCCCTTTGATACTAAACTTAAAGGTAATTTTTTCTCAAAAAAATTTTTACTAAAAATAAAATTAACCCAGGCTTCAATGAGGCCCGGGTTAATTTTAATCCATATTTTAGCGACCCACAAATAGTTGTGTAAACATCATCCCATAACGTCCGCCACCCACTGCTCCAATCCCTATATGTGTGTAGTTGGGATTTAAAATATTGGCACGATGGCCGGAGGAATTCATTAAACTTGTATGGGCCCTTTCAACGGTGGGTGCGCCGGCAAGATTTTCACCTGCTAAACGATAAGTAATCCCGGCAGCCCTCATCATATCAAAGGGGGAACCGTATGTGGGTGACTGGTGCGAAAAATAATTGTGCTCAATCATATCTTGGCTTTTCAGCCGAGCTAATCTCACCAATTCCATATCTACTTGCAGGGGCGCCAATCCCACCTTGCTCCGCTCTGCATTAATTAAAGCCAACATTTTTTGTTCAGCCTCATTAAGTCCCGGTACCGGTTGCGGCTGCGGTTCCGGTTCGGGTTCTGGTTCAGGCTGGGGTTCAGGTTGTGGCTGTGGCTCGGGTTCAGGTTCCGGTTCAGGCTGGGGCTTGGGACTCGGCTCCGGTTCAGGCTCCGGCTGGGGTTGTGGATTTGGTTTAGGTTCCGGTTGAGGCTCCGGTTCAGGTTCCGGTTGCGGCTGCGGCTTGGGGATCACTCGCCAGCAGATTGGTACCAGCAAAACCTCTCCCGGAGTTATTTTTACCCCGTTTAACTTATTTAATAATCTTAACTGCTCTACAGTGGTATCAAAACGTTTGGCAATACTATAGAGAGTATCACCCTTTTTAACACGATAAAAAGCTAAACTAATTATAACTTTTTGCTCATGATGTTTAGCAATTTGCTCGGGGCACCTTACCACGACCTGTACATTTTGAGTTTTAGGGACACTAACCTGCTGCCAACCTGGCTTGAGCTTTACACAGTATGTAAAGTTTGCCGTTTTTGCTTCAGCGATACTGGGAAGGCAGAATAAAAAAGCTGCCAACAAGAGACAAAAGAAAACAAAGCTTGTCCGTTTTTTCTGCAATGTGCTCACTCCTTTGCGTTAATTTAAACTTGTTAAGATATCTTTACAAATTCATTATAGTTGCATTACAATTTTTCCGCAAAAAGGGAAACGGTTACTCAAAAAGCTTGAGCACAAACTATAAAAAAAAGAGCTGCCTAAACGGCAACTCCCTGCCAATCCCGCATACATGGTTATTGCTGCCACTGCAATACTAGCCCCCTGCTTTTTATACATCCGCTTCCTCCTCAATCTCATCTTCAGGTAAAACACCCCATCCGCAGCCATATGGGCAAATGATACGTAACAGTCTGCTTTGCCATTCCCTAGCGAAAAACCAATAAAAAAAAGTAGCATCGGAGATGCTACTTTAACTTCTTAGTCTTCTGGGAATGATAATTTTTTGTCCGGGGAAAATCAGATTAGGATCGCTAATATCAGGGTTGGCTGCAATTAAATCATCCAGTGATACCCCAAAACGCTGGGCAATTTTAAAGAGAGTGTCTCCCGGTTGTACTACATATACTGTTACTGAGGGTTTCGGGCCTACGTGGCAGCCCACAACTACTTCTAACTGGACAAATTCAGTGACTTTAACAAATACTTCAATAACCGTAGTTTGCCGGATTTGCCTGGGATCATGGTGGTCAAGATCAAAATCGGTATATTCTACCCGCGGGTAAACTTGCACCACATTGCCGGGCTTGGCGCCAGGAATATCCACAAACACCGTAAAGTGTTCGCGGGCTTCAAATTCCATCACTTTAGGCACATCGCCTTCGCGGACAAAGAAAATACTTTTCACCAAATCTGCTTCAACAATTACTTTATCTTCAATTACCTTTACTTCAATATTTTCAAAACGTGTATCCGGCGGCCCTGCCATCTTCCGTACCGGCGCCGGTGCCGTCAAATCGGCTACCACATTATGCTGTTTACTGCCTTCACCGATAACTTGAGCCACTTTCAGCAATTCTTTTTCCGTCGGTACATCCTTAATATCGGTAACTACGTCTGCCTGCACCGTCTCTGTTACTTTGGCGAAAATATCAATGATGGCAGTTTGTTTACCACGGGTGGGATCTTTGGCATCAATATCTACATCCACATATTCTACGCGTGGATGAACCTGCACATTGGCTCCGGGGAAAGCACCGGGAAGATCGATAAAGTGGGTAAATTTCTCATCAACGGATACTTCAAGCACCACATCATCTTCTGCAGACACAAAAAAGATTTGTTTGTGTAAAATCCCTTCTACAATAACTTTATTTTCAATGGGCCGTGCTGTGATATGTTTAATTTCCGCATCAACGTTTTTGATCTTTCTGGCGGGACGACCAAAATCTATCTCGGAATGCACTGCTACTTGCGCCGCATTTTCCCCGACAACGCTTTCCACTTTTAGAAGCTCGGTTTTTACTTTGCGTTTATCTATGCCTTTTACATCCACAACCACATCAAGCTGAATTGACTCGGTTACTTTGACAAATATTTCCAGAATTACTGTCTGCCGGAATAAAGAGTTAACTTTCTTTTTCTTATGGAAGCCTTGTGATTCTAAATCGTCTTCAATAGCAATATCATCAGCAATATCATCCGGCTCATCCCGATACGCCTTTTCTTCACGGATAAAATCATGCCCGACAAATTCAACACGTGCGTGTACTTGAACATTCATCCCGGGCATGGCACCGGGTACATCAACAAAATGTACAAACCGCTCATCATCTACAGTAAATTCTTTCAGTTGTCCGGATTCTTCCTCAACATAAAAAATCTGTTTATGAATAACGCCTTCTACCACTACTTTATTTTCAATTACACGGCCGCTCACATTCTGCAGCTTGGTATCTACTTCTGCAATCTTGCGGACCTTGCCGGGCAAAATAACATCGCGGATGACCGATGTTTGCGAAGCATTTTCACCTACAACCTGTTCCACTTTCAACAGATCGGTGATACATTTTAGCCCCTTAAATTCATCCTTTCCCATCTTTTTGCCTCCTTTCTTCGCCTTTGCTAAATTGTTCCGCAAGAGAAAATTTACGCGCCGTCCCTTCCCGCGGTATCGCTTAATTATATGCCAAAACTGTAAAAAATGTGCGTATAATGTGGAGGGAAAGTAGTTCTCTACAATATCTATGCTTTTTGCTTAACAATATGCCAGCAAACTTAATTTGTCTTTTACAAAAAAATTATCACTAGCAACAAGCAAGGTTTTTGCTTTGTTTGAGAGCAAAAAAAAAACAGCCTGTAGGCTGTTAATAAAAGCTTCTCACAATGAAGTTTTTACAAAAGAAATTTTAGGATTTATTTTTGGCATTTGCCTCCTGATTAACCAGTGTTAATTCCACAGTTTCCGTCAATACATCTGCATAGGAAAAAGATAAACGCTGGTTATAATTGGGCTCTTCTACACGTACCACAAAAATTGACGGATAAGTATTTTCTAAAACACCCACTTTTTCCAAAGTTTTTCTTCTTCCGCGATGAGCCCGCAGACGTATTTTTTGTCCGACATGTGATTCCAAATTTCTTCTAATCTGTGTAAGTGCATTTGTTGCCGCCAATCGCCATCACCCCAGACAAGTTTTACTTGTACATTGTACCATACATCAGGCAAGCTGTCAAATCATAAATTTTTTATTATATCAGCGCACCATTATTCCGTCAAGACCCAAAACGCCAATTTTAGGCCATTTGGGGCGAAAGCTTCGTGTTTAGTATGGCGACTTGGGCAGGCCTAACCGAAATTTTCCGCGCGTCTCCAGACCGCCAACTCCATCCAGCCCAGTAATGGTGTGCTTGATAACTTCAAAGATGTTTACAGTCTCATTAATGGAAGTAAAAGCCACCTTCTCCATTAAAAAAACCGGATCCAAAGCGTGAATCATGACACGCTGCGGTGAACTGGCAAAGTTGGCACCGGCATTAAGCAGCTCCTCATAATGGGACTGGCAGGCTCCGGCGAAGATTACTAAATCGTCTTTTCCCGGTTCATATTGGCGTGCTTTTTTGACAGCTTCCACAAAATATCGGGAATTACGATAATATTTTAGACTTTGAAAATCATTTTCTTCATTTTTAATATAAGCATCATGGCCGGTCAAAATTAAAATATCCGGTCGATGTTGATGCAGTAAATGCCACACTTTTTCCGGCTGTTCTTTTTCCACGACAAACTCTCCCACCACATCCAGCTGCAGCGACTGGTAGGCTTTTAAACACTCTTCCAGGTACTCCGGATCACCGTCAAGATGTAGTATTTTTCCCGGCAATTCAAAAAACTCTTCCGGTGATCTGCCGCTAAGATTGCGCAACTGCTCCCTTTCTAGACTCCGGCGACGGTAAATCTTGCGAATACATTCTTTCTGCGCTTCCTCAGACCGCCTGCGATAACTCTGTATTGCCTTTGCATCGGGATAAGCCAGGTCATCCAATTTAGCATCGGCAATAAGCCGCATATCCAGCCCCTTTAAGACAGCGGTCTGAGTTTTTTCGTTTATTTCCATGATTTTAAACAGGATATCCATGCCATATGATTTGCGTCCAACCGTATCCCCGACTTTAAAGGACAAACATCCCACCTGCCTTCCTTTGTGACCACAATGCCTTTCGTATATGATATGTTGCCCGACAAAATTTTGTGCCTGCATACACCCGCCTGTTCCGGCCTCATATAATAAAGCAGGAGGGGAAGAAATGATTGCTGCCGTTGTACCAGCCTATCAAGAGGAATATCGGCTTGGACGCGTTTTAGATTCGCTGTTGGCAATCAAAATGATTAAAAATATTATTGTTATCCTTAATGGTTCCAATGAGATTACCAGAAAAGTTGCAGATAAATACTACCTAGACTATCCGAAAATAATCACTTTGGTGTCTTTTCAGGATCCACTGGGCATTGATGTGCCAAGGGCGGTGGGCGCCAAGCTGGCCTTTGGCGCAGGAGCAAGTTATACTCTTTTTGTCGACGGTGATATGGTGGGAGAAATCTCCTGTGCATTAAAAACTCTCCTTAACAACACCATAAAACACAGCCTTGATTTGGCCCTTACAGATTGTTATCCGGACAAAAAAGCAACCGCTAATCTGCAGGAGCCGATATTTTATTGGCGTTATTTTTTAAATCAGGAACTGGGACTCCTGGAAAAAATTAAAATTGCCACACCTTCTCACGGACCCCACGTTATTTCCCATCGCATGCTCTCCCACGTCCCCTGGGAAGATTTTGCCGTTCCGCCTACTCTCTTGGTGCATGCAGTACGCAATAATTTTCGTATAGACATTGCCACAGCCATTCCGCATATTCAACTGGGTTCATCGCTCAAGAATCAAATTCATAGCCAGCTAATAACGGAAACAATAATTGGTGACTGCTTGGAAGCACTGCAGATGGCAAGATACCAGCCCAGAACCCGTTACCACAAGGGCAAACTTTACTTGGGCTACCACAGCCAGCGCCGTTTTGACCTTTTAAAACAGTTTATCGCCGGACGGAACATGTAAAAAAAACACGCTCTCAAGCGTGTTTTTTACTTTTATTTTGTATATTTGTCAGCCACTTTCGAGGCACCATATGAGTTGGGCTTAATACAAGCGGCAAAACCACTCCCGCTAACCATCCCAACAACTTCCCGTATTAAATCTTTCGTTTCCCCCTGTTCCCCCACATCAAGATGAATTTCCACATTTAAATCTAAATTGTCGTTTTCCGCCAATTTTGCTGCTATTAAGGTTGCCACTTCCAAACTTAAGTACGTCTCATAATAAATACGCTGTCGCAAACTCTCAATATAGCGTTGGGTATGCCGCCGGAAAAAAAACCTGGCTCCTTTACCAACGCGGTGAATAATTACTGCCGTCACAAAACAAACCTTGGGGGAATGCTGCTGCGAATCGGTGCCAATAATAAGCTTGTACTTATCCTGCGGACATTCTTTGACATAAGCAACCACAGCTTCGTACACTTGCTCAAAAGTTAATTGCCCTCTGGTGGGACTGACAAATTTCATCAAAAGGACACCTTTCGTTTGGATTAAAAGATTAACTGCTTTTATTATAGAGTAACCGTGCCAGCGATGCAAATTCTTTGACTGTTAAAGTCTCACCGCGACGGTTTAAATCAAGACCAGCTTTTTCACCCAAGCTCATCAGTTCATCCTTAGATAAATTTAATGCTGCACTAAGTGCATTCAGCAGCGTTTTACGCCTTTTGGCAAAAGCACCCTCCACAAGCTGAAAAAACAACTGCTCTTGGTGCCCTGTAAGTTCCCTTTGTTTCACAAGGGAAAATTTAACTACGGCAGATTCAACTTCAGGCCGGGGCAAAAAAACTGTTCTCGGTACTGTAAAAACAATTTCTACACGCGCAGCATACTGGCAAATTACCGATAAGGTGCCATAGTTTTTATTGCCGGGCTCTGCTACAATCCTTTGGGCCACTTCCTTTTGTACCATACAGACAAGGGAAGTAAAGCATGCATATTCTTCTTTTAACCAACGATAAAGCAACGGTGTAGCCGCATTATAAGGCAAATTAGCCACCAGTTTAAGCGGCCCTTCTCTGCATAAATCACTATAGTCAGCCCTGACTGCATCTTCAAACCTAACGGTAACATTTTCGTAAGGCGCTAGAGTCTTTTGCAAAATGGGCCGCAAGCGTTCATCAATTTCCAAAGTCGTAACCCGGCCGGCCTTTGCAGCCAATTTTTGCGTTAACGTACCAATACCCGCTCCTACTTCCAAAACATGATCCTGCTCCCGCAGTTCGGCTGTTTCTACAATTTTCCTTAAGATATTCTCATCAATGAGAAAGTTTTGTCCCCATTTTTTTTGCAGTCTTATCCCATGTTGTGCCAGCAGTTTGGTCACATAAGTCGGGTTTGATAATTTTTCCACCGTCAGTCTCCTTTCCCGCAGGCAGGTACGGCTAACTACTGCGGCAAACGATAAACTTGCAGCCGGCGACGGCCAAACTTTAAAGCGCTGAGGTGATCCGGAAAAAGCATATCCAAACGTAAACCTTTAATGGCTTGGCCTGTATCTGCCGCCACGGCAAAACCATAACCTTCAATATAAAGTTTGCTCCCTAAAGGAAAAATATCAGGATCCACCGCCACCAAATGGGGTTTTTCCTTGCTACCGTCACCGGCAACGGCTTTCATACCGCTTGCCGTAATACCGTCATTAAATTTTCCGGTACAAACACTGCGGCCGTTCTCATCATGCGGGCAGCCGCTGGCCACAGTGCCGGGACAATAAGCTGTTGCTGTAACTGTATACACATCAAGATAATTTACCCGCTGTCCACCCCGTGAGAGGAGGTAATTACCGTTTCTGTCTGTAGTTTCTTCTTCATTCTCCTGCAGCTTTTCTGCCTGTAAAGCTTGCGCTAACCTAATTTGCCTTTTTTCACTACCGGTTTCTGTCATCGTTCTCGGTGCTAGCGTTTTTTGAGCTTCTCCATTAAGGACGGAGTTTTCCCTTTTACTTACCCTTTCTAAATTATCATGCCGCTTTATTGTCTCAAGTGACATTTCTTTAATGTATGCGGCATCTTCCTCCTCCACTTGTTCTTGCTGCCGGTCGGCAGGTTCCACAGTCACAGCCAGTGATGCTCCTATAACCATTAAACTTGCCGCCAGCATGAAAATAAGGGGCTTCAGGCCGTTCTTACCCACTGCGCTGCAGCCCCGCTTCAATCTTGGCATGATCTTCCCTCCCGATTCTCCTCATTCGATACAAACAATCGAAATTTGTCAAATTTGCTCGATTGCTTCCAAAAACGGGCTGGAATATATCATTGCCAATATTTGTCTAAACTATACATGCTGTCGGCAGCTCCTAAGCTTTCCTTAAAGGCGGGAAACGGTGCGGTTATACTTCAGTCCCCAAAAACCCACCAGTCCACAGAGCAAAAAAATTATGGCTGCAAGGAGCAAGATCAGCCAAGCTGCAGACATAAAAAAAGGTTCTGGTACCATGTTAATTAAAATACTTTCCCGGGGATCAAGAAGCCAAAGATCATTTCGAAAAAAAATTTCATGAAATAAAATAAAAAAACGCTGAAAATCCAAGGCCAGGGCTATGCCTATGAGCAAACCCAAACCTAAAAATGTGAAAGTACTTCCCAACAGCGCCAGATAAAAAAATTTCTGCCGGCGGTGCCATAAATACAACAGGCAGACCAGCAGTAAGACAAGGGCAGTATTGCGCAGATAAAAACCGGAACGAAACAAATTTTGTACGTCAACCATATGTAAAATTTCACGTTCCGTAAAAATTTGCCGGTACTGGCCCGCCACTGTACCGTAGATAAGGAAATCTTTCCGCCGCCCCATTAAATAAGCTTGGATTTCATCTGTGATGCGCATAAGCTCCGCCGGTTCGATCTGGGTTATTTGAAAGACATTATTGCGCTCATATTGTCGATAAAAGAAAACGTCGGCCAAGACCACAATTTGCACAGAACTTAAAACCACTACCACCAATAACAGCACAGCTGCCATGATGCAGGCCGCCTTATCCATAAAGACACCTCAAGCACTATTTATTTAATTTATTCAAGTACTTCAACTTTCACCCGTCCCACACCGGAGAGGCCAATGGCACGTGCCGCCGCTGCCGATAAGTCAATAATACGGCCTTTGACATGCGGCCCAAAGTCGTTGACGACCACATCTACGCTGCGCCCCGTCTTTAGATATGTAACACGTAAAGTTTTGCCTCGTAAAGCTTTATCGGGGAAAGCACAGGTAAAAGCGTCTTGATTATAAACATCGCCGTAAGCGGTCTTTTTCCCGTGAAATTTATTACTAATCCAGGAGGCAATACCTTCATAAACACGCCTCCCGCCGCGCGCACTAACCGTCACTACCGGATCCTGTTTTGTGCCGATAGCCACCACGCGATTGATAGGCTCACGTACACATTTTTCCTCAACCAGTTCGCGACTTTCTTCCTGACCATTGGCCAACACAACTTGATAGGTTTTTACAAGCACACCCTTTTCCCCTTCAACTTCTACCCGCTTTTTTCCCAGCGGCAGTGTAGGGTCCTTTTTGGTGATGGTCTTAAAATCCAAGGGATATTCTTCTTCCACCAATTTGGTAGTAACACGGATTACTTCTACTGTATCATTACGCTTTAAAGTAGAAGTAAGCTGCGGGTAAACCCGGTCCATGGCGGAAAGGTGGACTTGCTCGGCAGCTAAAAAGTCGGCCACATTCTCTGCCGTTGTGTAAACCAGCCGCAGTTGCTGATCTACTTTTAAATAAACGGGGAAAGCCCTTTTTAAATATATCTCCATTTCCTTTTCCACTTTAGTGTCAGCTGCAGGTATTAAAATATCATAGGCACCAGGATAGATACCAGAAGCTGCCAGCACCTCACCAACCGTTTCAGCCTTGGTAGTTAATTGAGTTTTTTTGCCGTCAACAGTCAGATAGACAGTTTTTTCTGCATTTATAAGCAAATAAACAGCAGTAACGATTAAACACAGGGCCAAGAGCATGAATGCCTTTCCCGCAAATCGTTTGCCGCCTATGCTTGCCAAGCAGCCGGGAAAGGTCATGGATATCTCCCCCTTTTTGTTAATAACAGGTTTGACGGCACTACCGGTCAAACTTGTCCAACGCAAACAAAGTACGTGCATTCTCACTGACGGTACGGGCAAAATCTGCAAAGGCGAGACCGCGTAAGTCTGCTATTTTCAGCGCCACTTCTTTAACAAAAGCCGGTTCATTCCGTTTACCACGATAAGGTACCGGAGCCAGATAGGGTGAATCTGTTTCCACCAAAATACGGTCTAGGGGCACCATGCGGGCCACTTCCGGTAAAGCCCCGGGATTTTTAAAAGTAATGGAACCGGCAAAGGACAGATAAAAACCTAAATCCAAACACTTCTTGGCGAAAGCAACATCGCCGGAAAAGCAATGCAAGACTCCACCAACATCTGCCGCTTTTTCATCACGCAAAACCGCAAATGTTTCCTCATGGGCTTCGCGATCATGAATGATAACCGGCAAATGCAATTGGCGCGCAAGATTAAGCTGGCGGCGAAATACTTCTTCCTGCACTTTACGCGGCGAATGGTTGTAGTAAAAATCAAAACCCATTTCCCCAAGGGCTACAACCTTTGGTTGCAAAGCCAGCCGGCGTAGTACCTCCCACGTCCTTTCATCCGCATCCTTTGCATCGTGGGGATGAATGCCGACAGCCGCATAAACGCCTTCATACTTGGCTGCCTGTTCCACGGCTATTTGGGCTGACGGCAAATCACAACCCACATTGATAATGGTATCTACACCGACTGCTTTCGCCCGCGCCAGCACTGCAACAATATCTTTTTGCAAACGCTTGTCCGTTAAATGAGCGTGTGAATCTGTCAGCATTTATTTCACCTTACTGCCTGTCTTTATGGGAGCCTCCGTAGTGACCAAAGTTAAATTCCCCTCGTCATCGGAAGCAGCCAAAAGCATCCCTTCGGAAACGATGCCCCGCAATTTGGCAGGTTTTAAATTGGCTACAAAAATTACTCTTTTGCCAATTAATTCATCCGGCTGGTAATGCTGGGCAATGCCGGCCACTACTTGGCGTTGCTCTTCCCCCAGGGCAACAATCAATTTCAGCAACCTGTCTGCGCCTTGAACTTTTTCTGCCTCCTTAATTTCCGCTACCCGCAGGTCAACGCGGGCAAACTCATCTATGGAAATCAAGCCTTCAGTTTGTTTTTCTTTAGCTTTTTGCGGCTGCTTTGTTGTTTGCGGCTTGTCTTTTTTTGTTGCTTGCCGTACAGGACCGCCTTCGGCGGTTAATTCAAGCCGTGGGAAAAGAACTTCTCCCGGCTGGGTGGAAATTCCTGCCGGCAGGCCGCCAAAAGTTTTTAGGCTCTCCCAAGTATGCAGTTCCGGATAATTTGCAATCCCTAACTGCTGCCAGATTCTTATGGGGGTTTTCGGCATAAAGGGTGAAAGTAAAACGGAAATGAAGCGGATGCTTTCCAGCAAGTTATACATCACTGTCTGCAACCGGCTTTCTTTACCTGCTTTTTTTAGGGCCCAGGGCGCCGTTTCCTCAATATATTTGTTGGCCCTGCCGATAAATTTCCACAATTCGGCTAAAGCACCGGAAAGCTGCAACTCATCCATCAGTGCTTCAAGTTTTTGCGGCAACATTGCCGCCTCTTGCAGCAGTTCTTCATCTTCCGGACCGGCTTCACCGCGCTCTGGAATCCGCCCGTCAAAGTATTTCTTCAGCATGGCTAAAGTACGGTTAAGCAAATTGCCCAAATCATTGGCCAAGTCAAAGTTTAAACGCTGTACCAGCGCCTCTTCACTGAAATGACCGTCGGCACCAAAGGAAATCTCGCGCAACAAGAAGTAGCGGATGGCATCGGAGCCATAGCGGTCAATTAAAACAATCGGGTCCACAACATTTCCTTTGGATTTAGACATCTTACCGTCATCCAAAAGCAACCAGCCGTGACCAAAAACTTTTTCCGGCAGCTCCAGCCCCAGAGCCATTAAAAAGATAGGCCAATAGATGGTATGAAAACGCACAATTTCTTTCCCAATTAGTTGTACATTGGCCGGCCAAAAAGTTTTCAATAAACTGTCGTCCTCTGACATATAGCCTAAAGCGGTAATATAGTTGCTTAAAGCATCTAGCCAAACATAAATGACATGATCCGGGTCAAAAGGTACGGGAATACCCCATTTAAAGGTAGTACGGGAAACACATAAATCTTCCAGCCCCGGTTTGATAAAATTATTAATCATCTCATTTTTGCGTGCCACCGGCTGGATAAATTCAGGATGTGTTTCAATATGCTCCACCAATCTGTCCACATATTTGGACATCTTAAAGAAATAGCTTTCCTCTGCCACCAGCTCCACAGGACGTCCACAATCGGGACAATTACCTTCTACAAGCTGGCGTTCTGTCCAAAAAGCCTCACAGGGAGTACAATACCAACCTTCATATTTTGCTTTATAAATATCTCCCTGCTCATAAAATTTCTGAAAGATCTTTTGTACTGCCTGCATGTGCCGTTTTTCGGTGGTGCGGATAAAATCATCATAGGAAATATCCAAAAGCTTCCATAAATTTTTAATCCAGGCCACAATTTCATCCACAAATTCCTTTGGTTCTTTACCGGCTGCTAGGGCACGTCTTTCTATTTTTTGTCCGTGCTCATCCGTACCCGTTAAAAAAAAGACCTCATAACCGGCAAGCCGTTTAAAACGTGCTAAGGCATCTGCCGCTACCGTAGTATAACAATGACCAATATGCAATTTATCGCTGGGGTAATAAATCGGCGTGGTAATATAAAAAGTTTTCTTCTCCATTTTTATTCTCCTTTATATAAAATACATCTCTTGGCTTTTAATAGTTAATTATAGCAAGACAAAGCCGTTTTTTGCAAGTATGCCGCAAATATATGATAATCTAGGAAATTAATATAAATCTAGAAAAAAATACTTGTTTTGTTTGGGAATTGCTGGTATACTCAATATGTCGAACATTGTTGAATAGGGGGAATTAATGTTGAAATCAACAGGGATTGTACGTAAAGTCGATGAGTTAGGAAGGGTGGTCATTCCAATCGAGCTAAGGCGGACACTTGGCATCGATGTTAAAGATTCGCTGGAAATCTATGTTGACAGCGAGAGAATCATCCTAAAAAAATACGAACCGGCCTGCCTCTTCTGCGGTAATGCCGATAATGTAAAGCATTTTAAAGGACGTATTGTTTGTAAGGAATGTATTAAAGAAATGGCTTTAGAATAAGGGCTTAAAGGCCCTTATTTCTTTTTGATGATTTTTTGATAAACTTCATTGCGACTAAGGCCGGTAAGGCGGGCAACTTCCCGGGCAGCTTCCCGTGTAGACAAACCCTTTGCCAAAAACTCTGCCGCCAGCGCTTCTATATCCATTTGCGGCATGTCCTTTGGCGCGGCGGCTTCCAAGAGGACAGTACATTCGCCACGGGGCGGCACGGCAGCAAAATAATCAGCTATTTCGGCAAGGGTACCTCGATGGTATTCTTCATGCATTTTCGTTAATTCTCTGGCCACAACAACCCGGCGATTGCCGTCAGCTTGCTTGAGGGCGGCAAGAGTTTTCTGCAAGCGATGGGGTGCCTCGTAAAAAATGACTGTTTTCTCTTCCGCCAAAATTTTTTCCAGCATAGCTTTCTTTTCTTTTCCCCGGGACGGCAAAAAGCCGTAAAAAGCAAAGGGACATACCGGAAGTCCCGAAGCAGTTAAAGCCGTAATCAGTGCCGTTGGTCCAGGCAGCGACACAACGGGAAGATTACGGGCAATGGCCGCTTGCACCAGTTCTTCACCCGGATCGGAAATGGCCGGTGTACCGGCATCACTGACTAAAGCTATAGTTTGTCCCTCTTGCAGCCAGTTTATTAAAAGGGCTGTCTTTGCTTTTTTATTATGTTCATGATAACTCACAAGTGGAGTATGAATATTATAATGGCTCAAAAGCTTCCGTGTATGGCGGGTATCTTCCGCCGCAATTTTATCGGCTTCGCGTAAGGTCCGCAATACTCTAAGGGTCACATCTTCCAAATTTCCCAGCGGTGTTGGGCAGAGATATAATGTTCCCGGTGCCATGTTTAGTCACACCTCCTGCCGGCATACATAAGAATGACCAGCTCTTCAAACACTAACTTTAGCAATAGGCTTAACTTTAGTTTATAAAAAAGGAGCAACTATGAATACACTTGGTCAAATCAAACCTATTATCGGCATCACCGGCACTAACGGTAAAACAAGTTCGATTCTCATGGCAAAATTTATCCTGCAGGCAAACGGCTGCAAACCTTTGACAGCGGACACCTGGAAAGGAGCGGCTAACTTTTTACGCCTTACTAAACAATTGCAAGCGGAGGCGTGGGATTGTCTTTTGGTAGAAGTACCTGCTGAAGCTTTGCAGCAAAAAAAAATTGCCATAGAAAATTTCGCCGCCGGTGCCTTAACTAATCTCTCATTAGATCATTTGACCACCTGCCGGACACCTAAACAGTATCTCAACACAAAGGCATCCTTTTTAAATGGACTACCTCAAAACGCCAAACTCATTATTAATGCCGACGATCCGCAAGCTCTGGCTTTGGCAGAAGAGGGGCATGTAGAATACATTACCTATGCCACCAGCTATCCCAATGCTATGCTTGTGGCCAAAAATATACGGCAACACGGTTTTGCCACGCAATTTGAATTGACGTTAAGTGCCGAAATCAACACCTTTACCCAAACGGTGATTTCTCCGGGTTCGGCAAAGGTAGTGCTACCGCTACTTGGACGGCACAATGTTAGCAACGCTCTGCTGGCGGCAGCCATCGCCCTTTTATGCCTCGGCGATCTCCAGGCGGTGGCCAAAAGCCTCAGCCGTTTACCCGGAATCCGCAGGAATCTGGAAATCATTACGCCAAGCCCCGTATTGGCCATTGACGATGCCGCCCATAACCCTGCCGCCATACAGGCTGCCCTTACCGCCATTGAATCACTGAACCATAAAAGAACCCTTCTTTTGCATGGTATTTATGGCAGGGGTGGACACATCCTCAATCAAAAAAATGCCCGTCAACTGTCTGCCTGGCTAAAAAAATATAGGCAAAACCGGCTATTTGTTACCAGCAGTCTCTATCACACAAAAAATAAATATCAAGTCAGAATAAGCGAAGAAAAAGCTTTTCTGCATGAATTAAAGGAAAACGGTATTGATTTTGCCTACTATCCCCACCTGCCGGACGCCGTAGACAGCATGCTTAAAGAAGCCAAAACAGGCGATTTAATCTTGTTTTTAGGCGGCCATGTCCTTAACCGCGCCCGCGACTTTTTCCCCTCCGGCGATAAAAAATTACAAGCTAACCTGCTTATCGCCTCCGAGTTTATGGTACCAGCGGCAAGCCCAGATTTACAAAATCTCAGTTTTAATCCCTCTTAACTACTGTTCGCAGATATTATCCATCTCATCTGCATCATCGACAAAAATATCTTCATTTTCTTCTTGCTCGTGTTCAGCACGCATGATTTCATTTGCGTCCGATTCAAAACGTAAACAGCACATTAAACGGCCGCATACTCCGGAAATTTTCGAGGGATTTAAGGATAAATTTTGATCTTTAGCCATGCGGATGGAAACCGGCTCAAATTCACCTAAAAATGTATGACAGCACAGTACCCGCCCGCAAGGGCCAATACCCCCAATCATTTTTGCTTCATCACGCACACCTATCTGCCGCAACTCTATGCGTGTACGAAAAATGGCGGCTAAATCTTTCACCAGTTCCCGGAAATCGACGCGGCCGTCTGCTGTAAAGTAAAAAATTACTTTGGAGCGGTCAAAAGTATATTCCACATCCACAAGTTTCATTTCTAAACCGTGTTCAGCGATTTTTTCCAAACAAATGTCAAAGGCTTCATTTTCCATTTGCCTATTTTCCAAAATCTTTTGACAATCCTCTTCTTCTGCTACCCTTAAAACCTTTTTTAATGGCTGCACAATCTCCTCTTCCGATACTTCCTTTGGGGCAACCACAACTTCTCCAAACTCCAGTCCCCGGGCAGTTTCCACAATGGTAAAATCCCCCACGGACAAATCCAAACCGTTGGGGTCAAAATAATATATTTTTCCTGCTCTTTTAAAGCGAATTCCCACAACTGTTTGCACGGTTGTAAACCTCCTTCAGGTCCCAAAACGCATTTTCCAGCGCAAGGCGGACATTTATGGGACTTTGTAAATCCCTTTGCAATTTTAATAACACTGGTATCGCCGCCAAGCAGGCAGACCGGTGCCACTTTTCCGTAAGCTGACCACAAAGTAGGCTCCCTTTGCCGGCCAGTACTTCCGGGTGTTTGCCGGCTGCAGGTAAAATAAGCAAGTCCCTTAAGGCCAAAATCATGGCATCAAGCACGGCCGTCAGATCTTCAGTCTCAGCAAGTTTAGCCGCCAGGCTGCTGACACCTTTTCCGGCAGCTAAAGCTTTTAAATACGCAACTGCTTCTTGATAAAGTTGTTGCCGCGCTTGGCTATCTGTCAATTCCAGTGCCTTACCCGGAATTCCTTCAGCCCATACCATAATTTCTGCTATTTGTTCACCTGTCATACGTCCTTGAGCACGCAAAAATTCCGCCATGCTTTCCCTATCCAGCCTGCTCACGGCAAACTCCTGGCAGCGAGAACGAATTGTCGGCAGCAAAGCAGATAAATTTTCCGCCAATAACAAAAAGATTGAGCCCACCGGCGGTTCCTCCAGCACTTTCAGCAAACTGTTGGCGGCTTCAGTGGTTAAAGTATCCGCTTGCTGGAGAATAAAAATTTGATAGCGGCTTTCACGCGGCTTCAAATAAGCATATTTTTTTAACCGGCGGACCTGATCTATTTTGATAGTTTTTCCGTCGGGTTCAATATAATGAATATCTGGATGTATTTGTGCCGCCGCCCTCCGGCACGACAAACACACCCCACACCCTTTCTGCCCGTCAAGGCAGTTGAGGGCAGTGGCAAAAACTTGGGCTATTGTTTTTTTCCCAATTCCTTCAGGACCGTAAAATAAATAGGCGTGTGCCACTTTGTCAGCGTGGATGGCTTCCTGCAAAGTGCGTACCAATTCTTTACGCCCGTAGATTGTTTTCCAAAGCATCAAATCGCCTCATTCTTTCCTATTATACCACAAAAAGTTACTTTAACGCGAAAGGCCCAGTAAAGGAGCAACTTTAGCCCAGATAGCGTTAAAAATAGCCTCCGGAGACTCCGTGGCATCAAGTACGGTAATACGTTCAGGTTGCTTTTGCGCCAATTGTAAAAAGCCTTCCCGCACACGTTCATGAAAGGCCAGTGCTTTTTGTTCAATGCGGTCGGCTTTCATTTGTCCTTTACGGGCTTGTCCCACACGCGGTTCAAGATCCAGGATAAAGGTACAATCAGGTTTGCAATCTTTTACCGCCTCTTCATTAATGTAACGGACAAACTCAAATGCCAAGCCGCCGCCAAAGGCCTGATAAGCTAAACTGGAATCATAAAAGCGGTCACAAATTACTAATTTTCCTGCTGCCAGGGCGGGACGGATTACTTCTGCCACATGTTGCGCCCGGCTGGCAGCATAAAGAAACGCTTCAGTTAAAGGCAACATTTCTTTATAGGACGGATCAAGTAAAATTTTGCGGATAGCATCACCCAGTGCTGTACCGCCGGGTTCCCGGGTTGTAACGGTTGCTATGCCTAACGCTTGGGCTTTGGCGGCAAGAAGATTAATTTGTGTAGTTTTGCCAGCTCCGTCCAGCCCTTCAAGCGTGATAAAAACTCCCTTTTTCATCTTTTCACCTCATTTGCACACTAAAACTTGCCCGGCGTCATCGATTCCCATAAATTCAACACCTAAGCGGCGTGCTTCCTGCAGAAAAGCTACAATTTCAGACGTGAATTTTTCCCCCGGCATCACTAAAGGAATTCCCGGCGGGTAAGGGACAATCATGGCCCAAGCAATATGACCTTGAGCTTCTTGCAACTTTACTGCCTTTGCCGGCTGGAAGTAAACCTCCCTCGGCGTCAAAACCATTTCCGGTATAGACGGCAGCCTTTGTATGTGGCGGCAAAAACGCGTACTTCGCGGAATTGTTTTAAATGCTGCAGCAAAATTTTCCTTCCCGTTAAAATTGTAACCCGGCCCCACAATGGCCAGTAGAGTATCCGCCTGAATGATTTCAAGGTCTATACCAAACTCGGCCAATTTACGGCCTGCTTTTAAACCACAAATACCGGCTTTCCCCACCAGCATTGTTACCCGCGTCTCATCAAGGTCAAACCCCAAAGGCTTAACCTGCTGCCTCTGTAAAAGCGGCACATAGGCTGCCAAAGCTTCACGCAGCTTTTTGGCGTTTGTCAACATTTTGCCCGTAATTTCCTCGCCTTTTAAAGCCATGGTGCGCCTGGTTACATCCAGGGAGGCCAAAAGCGGGTACGGCGGGCTTGTGGTTTGTACATCCTGCAGTGCCAGGAACAAGCGGTTTTTATCTATATGCTCCGTATGGCAGTGCAAAACGGCCCCTGGCGTTAAAGCTCCTAAAGTTTTATGCCAGCTCTGGACACGCAGATCACAGTAAGGACCTGCCGCCTCCGGTAACTGCCGGCAAAATGCCAAATGTGCACCATGCGCCTCATCCACCAGCAGCAGTGCTCCAGCCTTCCTTACCGCCTCCGCAATGGCCGGCAGATTGGCCGCAATACCGTAATAGCTGGGACTGGTAAGAAAAAGAGCTTTAGCCTCCGGATAACGCGCAAATCCTTCCTTTACCGCCTCCGGCGTAATGTTTAGCGGCAAGCCCTCCATGGTTTCTATGGGCAAATAACGCGGTACAACCCCGGTGAAGACCAAGGCTTCGTATAAAGATTTATGGGCATTGCGTGCCACAAGGATGGTATCACCCGGATTACAACAGGCGCGAATCATGACGCGCACGCCGGCACTGGCTCCGCCGGCTAAAAAAAAGCTGGCTTTGGCAGCAAAAAGTTGTGCCGCTAAAGCTTGTGCCTGCGCAATTATTCCCTGGGGAGCATGCAGATTATCCAGGCCGGGAAGTTCAGTTAAATCAAAACGTGCATACATACCAAAAAGATTTTGCAGTTCTGACGGTAGCCCGGCACCCCCACCGTGCGCAGGCACATGTAGCCACAGGCGCTTTTTTTGCTGCCACTGTAACAATTTATCCCAAATAGGTGCTTTACTTTGCTCCATAATGTTGTTAGTGTTCCACAAAAACTCTAAATACCCTGCTGCAAAAGTTATGAAAAAAAGCCGGTAAAACCGGCTTTAATTGCTATACTTGCTGTTGGACGCAAACAGAGGCAATGACACTTTTCAACTTATCTACATACAAACTATATTTGGGATCTGAAACTGCAAGTTTAAGCAGCTCCTGTTCGCACTCAGAGCATAACAGCGACGCTAAAATCCTTAAACCTTCCTTTACCGGCTTTTCACAAACTAAGCAATATTTTTGCTCCACACTTTCCCTTCTTTCCGCTGTCATCAACCAATTAGCATGTTCTTTTCCTGCAGTTTTATACGCAAACTGCGTTACAGCTTTCTCTATTATCATATTACAGTAGCTGCCGATTTGGGAATCATAGAACATGCCACAGGCGCCGGCAAAAGTTAAGAAAGGCTGTAATTTGGCGCTTCTTTCGTAATCTGCACGTCATGGGGATGACTTTCCCGTAAACCGGCACTGGAAATGCGGATAAACTTGGTTTGTGTTTTCAAAGCATGAATATTTGCCACCCCACAGTACCCCATCCCGGCACGTAAACCACCAATTAGTTGAAAGACAATGTCGCTTACAGTTCCCCGGTAGGGCACACGTCCTTCAATACCTTCCGGTACAAGTTTTGCTTCATCTTCCTGGAAGTAACGGTCTTTACTTCCTTCCTTCATGGCTGCCAGGGAGCCCATGCCACGGTATACTTTATAACTACGTCCCTGATAGATTTCAATATCTCCAGGACTCTCTTCCGTTCCGGCGAATAAGCTGCCGATCATAACCACATCGGCACCGGCACCAATGGCTTTAGTGATGTCGCCGGAATATTTGATTCCGCCGTCGGCAATGATGGGAATACCGTATTTCATTGCTTCCTGGGCTGCATCATAAATGGCCGTTATTTGCGGCACCCCGATCCCTGCCACCACACGCGTGGTGCAAATAGATCCCGGACCCACGCCTACCTTGACCGCATCGGCTCCAGCCTCGATTAAAGCTTTTGTTCCTTCTGCCGTGGCCACATTGCCGGCAATAATTTCTACCTGCGGGAAAGCTTTTTTCAATTTCTCCACCATACGCAGTACGCGTATGGAATGACCGTGGGCAGTATCGACCACAATCACATCAACACCTGCATCCACCAAAGCCTGCGCCCGCTCCATAGTATCATGGGTAACACCGACGGCTGCCGCAGCCAAGAGGCGCCCGTTGGCATCTTTGGCAGAACGGGGATACTGAATAGCTTTTTCGATATCTTTAATGGTAATTAATCCCTTTAGCATTCCTTGCTCATCAACAAGGGGCAGCTTTTCCACTTTATGTTTCTGCAAAATTTTCTGGGCTTGTTCCAGGGTTGTGCCCACCGGCGCCGTAATCAGTTTATCTTTTGTCATGACTTCTTTAATTTTGCGGCGGTAATTTGTTTCAAAACGTAGGTCGCGGTTTGTAATAATGCCCACCAGTTTGCCGTCTACGGTAATGGGTACACCGGAAATACGGTAACGCTTCATAAGTTCAGCTGCATCATTAATGGTATGTTCAGGGGAAAGATGAAAAGGATCGGTGATAACACCGTGTTCAGAACGTTTAACCTTGTCCACTTCCGAAGCTTGTTCCTCTATGGACATATTTTTATGGATAACACCGATGCCGCCTTCACGCGCCATGGCAATGGCCATACGGCTTTCTGTCACCGTATCCATACCTGCGCTCATAATGGGAACATTAAGTTTTATTTTTTTGGTTAAATTTGTGGTCACATCAACTTCCGACGGGAGCACACGGGATTCGGCCGGAATCAACAAAACATCATCAAAAGTGATACCTTCCTTAGCAAATTTTTCCGGATACATTGTGCCGCCTCCATATAATTAATAAATTTTAGAAAAGCGTGCTTTATTCTTCCCCTAAAGCACGCTTTTTACCGAAATTCCACCGCCATTAATGCTGCGGGGTATTTATAGTTTCCTTGCAGTATAACAAAAAAAAGGGCCAGTGTCAACTGCCCCTTTGTGTAAGCAGTAACCGTAACTCTGCTAGTGTTTCTTCCGTAAAAACCGCTATGCCTGCTTGTTTAAAACGAGCAGCCGTTACGCCGTCACCGGCGATTGTTTTTCCGCGAAACTGCCCGTCATAAATACAATTGCTGCCACAGGAGGGGCTGCGGGCTTTAAGTAGGGCTAACTGTGCCCCTACAAGCCTGGCTACCTCAAGAGCTTGTTTTGCCCCGCAGACAAAAGCTGCCGTACAATCTTTGCCTGTTTTCGCTTTAACGGACGCCCGACCGGCCAATACGTCATGACCGTCGCCGCCCTGTATTTCCGCCGGCTCTCGGGGAGTGGGTAAGCCCCCCAATTGTTCCGGGCAAATGGGAATTAAAAGGCAGCTCTCCTCTAAAGCTAAAACGTCCTCCCGGCGGTTATTGCCACCATTATATTTTGTATTCAGCCCTAACAAACAGGCACTAACCACCAGCAGCCTTTTTTGCTTCATTGCGTTTTTCCGTCCAATTCTTCAACGGTCGTGCCATTGCCCTCGATGGTAACAATTAAACGGTTGGGCAAACAAACAATGGCGTCGCCAGGCCGCTCAATCCAACCCACATGGGAACAAATAGCCTGCGGGCAGAGTTCCTTGGACATGGGCAGCATTCTTACTTTACCGTCTATAATTTCCACTACCGCTTCACCCTTGGGGATAGGTACGGTAATGGTTTCATTATGCTCACCAGTTAAAGCCAGCTCTTTCACTAGCTGGCCGTCTAACGTCACCTGCAATACCCTTTCCCCGGCCGCAGCCGGCAGGGCTTTGACGGCAAATAAAGACAAGGCCATCAAGAGCACGGCAACGACAACAACCAGATCTCCTTTTTTCCATTTCATGGCCTACACTTCTTTCCTGTGTAACTTTCTTCGTTTATTATTGTAACATAAGAACGTAATGCATCAAAGAATATTAAAAAATTATTATATTTCTGTAATCCTTTAACCAAGCAGCTTTTGCAGAATAATTAACATGATTAACCCCGGCAAACCCATAAAACCCACAATTATAGAAGTAACTACATTTATCCCCAATGTGAGGTTGAAAAGACCGCCCACCAAATTAAAGAGAAAAAGAATCGCTGCCCCCACTAAGCCTGTACCGACAAAGCGCAAAAAAATTTGCCCGGGTCCAAACAAAAACTTTACCAGATAAAAAAGTACAATTAGGGCAAAAATAGCAGCCACCATGAGATTCAGGTCCAAATCCGGCAAATTCCTCACCCTCTTTCCTTTAAATTGCGCATCGTAAATGGTATCCTGTAACCGCGCAAGCGTGCTTCTTTTAACAACATGCGGTATTTTTTCTCCGCTGCAGTTAAATAGATAATGGCTAAATCAACTTGATCCGGATCAGACACTTGATTGAAATAATTTTTTGCGGCCTGCAGCTCTGTTAACACACTCTCCAGTGACCTTACAAACTCCTTTTCCGGCCTCTCTTCAGCATGCTTACCGGCTTCGCAAAGCTTGGCCAACCTGTTTTTCCATACATTTACCAGCTCTTTATACCTGTCCCTTGTATCCACAGCACCCCCTCCTTTAGCCTGCATGTCCTTTTTATACAGATATGTTGCTCTGCACTTTCCTATGACAAGGAGAAAAGAAAAAATTACAGAAAAAGTAACTAAACCATGCAAAAAAAAACAGTGGTATTGCAAGCTACCACTGCTTTATAAATCATTACGGCAAAGGTTTTGCTGCTAAAAGCTTTCCAAAGAAAAGATTGAGGTGAAGTACTTGTCGATAGATAGTATTTTGCATCAAATCAAAAGAGAGTTAAAAGACATTCCGGGCATTGCCGGTGTGGTTTTAGGAGGGTCAAGAGCAAGGGGAACCCATCATGAAAAATCAGACATCGATATCGGCATCTACTACGATGAAACAGAAGGCTTTGACATCCGACAATTAGGCAAGATTGCTACAAAGCTAGACGATGAACATAGAGAGAATTTAATTACGCCTCTAGGCGGATGGGGACCTTGGGTAAATGCAGGCGAACTGAAAAGGGAAGTTAATATTTTTTATTTTTCTTGCGCACGGGAAGCCAAACCTCACTATAGGCATAATTCTCTTTTTCTTTATCCATCTTGGTAAAGGAAAATACAGGAGCCTGAATTACTTCATAATCAGAAATAGGCAGCCATTCTGCATAAGTTCTAGCATAAGTCTGCTGCAAAGTTTCCGGAAAAGGACCTTCATTGGGAAAAACCGCCCAGGTACATGCCGGGACTTCAATGACATCTAAAACATCACTTATATTTTCCTCTGTAGTTAAAACCCCAATTAAATGAGTAAGATAGCCTGCGTCTTTTCTAAAATCATAATCATGTTCATAAGAGACATTGACAATTTCACAGGGTTCAAGATCTTGCATCCTGTGCATTTCTTCCCTTTGCTCCTGCGTAATACTCTTAGCCAATGCAATAATGGCTTGATTTTCTCCGGCAAATTGCATGGGCACACGTTTACTTACACCGGCAAATTTAAATGCAGGCATTTCCACAATTTTATAATCCATACTTTCTCCTCCTCTGACATCAATATAAAAAGTAAGTTTGGGAAACGATTTGCCAATCCCAGTTTTGGCAACATCCGACGGCAAAGAACCGCACCAAGCTTTAAAGGCACGCGTGAAGCCATCAACTGATTGATAGCCATATTTGAAGGCAACATCTGTAACTCTTTCTTTATTTAATAAATCCTTGGCTGCTTCTGACAGTTTTCTGTTTTTCACATATTCAGCCAAGGTTAAGCCGGATAAAT
>JAAYMK010000029.1 GCA_012521405.1 Bacillota bacterium | reverse complement strand
GGTTCATTTGCAGGATACCGGAAATAAAATCCCGGGGTGTCAAATGATATGGCCTTGTACGCCAAACCCGTACGCCCTGCACAATTTCCGTTTCCGGAGAAACGGGATTTTCATCAACTGTAATGACATCGACTTCCGTACCGCCTGCCTGGAGCGCCACGCTTAACTCATGCACATGACGGGCCAAACCTCCTATGACCCGCGGCGGATACTCCCAGGAAAACATTAAGACACGCAATTTTTCCTTCACCCCTAAAATAGTACTCTAAAAACAAAATTTGCCCTTTGCTCTCAAGCTATTATAACCAAATCAGGTGAAGATATGAAAAACCTCGCCTACCTCATGACTACCTCTGCGGCCGGGAGGTAACTTGCGTGTGTCAGTATCCGTCCGTCGCTTGTTATCGTCACAGCTCCATGCTGATCGGTGCGGTACAACCCGCAGCCGCTTTGCGCAATTTGCGCCAGCACATCCGCATGAGGGTGCCCGTAAGGGTTAGGTCCCACAGGAATGACGGCAAGCTTTGGTGCCGCCGCCTGTAAAAACTGTGCCAGGTATGCATTGCGGCTGCCATGGTGCGGGATTTGCACCACATCCGCCTTTAACTTCCCCCTTTGTGTCACCAGTAAATTTTTTAATCCGGCTTCTTCCAAATCTCCTGTAACCAGGCAGGAAAAATCTTTGAAGTTAATATGTAGCACTAAAGAATTATTATTTAAGTCATCACCGGTATTTTTTAAGTAGTCTACAGGCGGCCATAAAATATGGATCTTCAACTCTCCTAAAGTTAAAACATTTCCTTGTTTCACCGTATAGTAAGGTATATGCCGCTCCTTACACAATTTTTCCCAGGCAGCATAACTTGCCGTCTCTTCCCTCAAACCGCTGCCGGCAATAGCAGCCACCCGGAAATTTTCCACCACAGGCACCATACCCCCATAATGGTCATCATGGGGGTGGGTTAAAAGCAGCAAATCTATTTTTTTCACCGCTTGGGTGCGCAGATAAGGGACCACAACTGCCTCTCCCGCTTGTGCCGTACCGGCATCAACTAAAATGTGCTGTTTAGACGGTGTACAAAGATAAATTGCCAGCCCCTGCCCCACATCCAAAAAAGTCATTTGCAGGCCGCCGCCAAAGGCGGCAGGCATTCCGGAAAATAAAATGAGATTTGCCGCCAGGAAAAACACAATAATTTTCCTGCCGGTAAGGGGCCACAGGCGCACACCTTGCCTGAACGCCACCCAAAAAGCATAATAAAGGCACCACCATACCGGCGACAGCGGCGGCAAAGTCAAAGACGCTGCCGGCAAGGCGAAAAAGGCCCGGGGCACCCGATCCAAAAAAGTTAAAAGCGGCAACGCCGACCAACAAAAGGGAGCAGCCGCCACGAGACTGGCCAAGCCGCAAAGCATCGCCGCCAACCCCAGCACCATGACCACACCTACCAAAGGAATACATAAAAGATTTAACGGCACCGTAAACAAGGAAATGATGCCAAAATGATGAATCTGCAAAGGCAGAACCGCCGCTTGTGCCGCCAATGTTACGGCCAAAGAAGCAGCAAGCGTTTGCGGTAAGCGCTGAAAGTATGTTTGCAGGCGTGGTGTGAAAAGCAAAATCCCGGTCGTAGCAGCAAAGGAAAATTGGAAGGACAGGCTAAAGAGCCAAAGGGGCCGGAAAAAGAGCAGGATCAGGCCGGTAGCACACAACACCTGCAGCCCGTCGCTACCTCTGCCTGTCTGGCGGGCAACCATAGTAATCAACAGCATTAAAGCCGCCCGCCATACAGGCGGCTGACCGCCGGTGAGAAAAACATAAGCCAAAAGAAAAAGCCCAGTGACAATCAAGGTCAGCCATGAGTGCCGGCCGCGGGAAAAAAAAGCAGTGAAGAAAAAAACAAAAGCGGCAACATACCCCACATGCAGGCCTGAGACTGCCAAAAGATGTGCCAGCCCCAAATGCCGGTAGGCGGCGGTAGTTTCCTCTGCCACTAAATCCCGCTGCCCCAGCACCATCCCCGCCAGCAATCCCGCTTCCACCGGTGGCAGGTGGTGTGTAAAAACGGCTGCGGCCCGGTGGCGTACCCGGGTAAAAAAAGCAGTTAAAACATTTCCCTTCTGCCCTGGTAAAACGGTAATCCCCTGGGGGAAAACCGTCATAACACCACTAATGCCATGGGCAGCCAAATATTGAGCATAATTAAAACCGCCGGGATTGCGCTGTCCCCGGGGCTCGTTTATCTTTCCCTGCAGTTGCAAAGGCATGCCGTAAACCGGCATAAAGCCTGCCGGCGGTGAAAAAATTTGTACCCGGACTTGTTCTTGTACCGGCAGCACTTGGCCATCCGCCCCCTGCATTTCTTCCACAAAGAACAAAAAAGCAGCACTGTCTTCCCTTGACGGTAAAACTTCCGTTACATAACCGGTAAAAGTTCCCCTTTGGCCCCAAACCGGTTGCAGGGGAGCAGACAAATTTAAGCGCGCCAGCTGTGCACTAAACATTCCTAAACCGCAAAAAAGCAGAAAAAGCACCGCAGCAGCGGGCTTTTTCCCAAGGAGTAAAACACAGGCTGCAGCAAACGCTGCTAAAACCAAAACGGCCAAAAGCGGCACAGGAAGATTAAATTTAGCCGCCAGGGCTATGCCCAGGGCAAAAGC
>JAAYMK010000028.1 GCA_012521405.1 Bacillota bacterium | reverse complement strand
CCCTCGTAAATTTTGCCGTTATGAAACCTTAATTTAATAAGTATTACGAAGACTGAAAAGTTTATGAGTTTAGTTGTTGCGCTTGTAATGGCCTTTGCCTGGTACTATGGTTATGGAAGAGAAAATGTAAAAGCAGTGCAATATTGTTTGGCAGAATGTAAGCTTTTATTATTTATATATTAACTTCACAAAAAAACTTGCCTAAAAAACCTGCAGAAAGGCGTAAAACATTTGGCATGACAATGGCGGCAATTTTCTGAAATGTTTTTTCGTCATTTTTTCCCTGGGCAAAATAATTTGCAAATAAAGGGAAAGAAAGATGGCTGCCGTAATCAATCCAGTCATAAATATTGTTGGCTGTAACGTAATGCTTTTGTCCGTTAGGATGGACAAAAACTTTTTCCCATTGATAAAAACCGCCGCTTTTGACCAGGTATTTTCGGCCGTGTACAGTTAACCATTTTTCAAACTTACCGTGTTTTTTCAAGGCGGTTATACCGGCATGGTGAGGTATATTTATGTCCTGCACCAAGTGCAGGGCGCGCCCTAGTTGATAAAGGGCTTCATGCCTGTAACCGTTTTGCCATTTATTTTTCGCCAGGTGGTATATTTTTACTGTTTCGTCGGCGGAACTGGATTTACTTAAATACCCCCTGTGGCTCCAGGGGTGATGAAAATGCATAAAATGCAAAATATAGCCGCCGGAAAAAGGAAGATCTGCGTCTTTTGTCCCTTCAGCCAGTAGCTCCAGACCGGTTTTCCCCGTTACCTGGTCTGTTTGCACAAGTAGCCGGTAAACATCTCCTTTCCCGTCGTTTTTTAAAATCTCGGCTGTTAGGGAAACAAGATCCATATGTTTGCTTATCTCAAATAAAGGTTTATACATGCGCCACATCATGGTTTATGATATGCAAAAAAAGTGAAAGTGTTATAACGGTAAGGACAGCCAAGGGGGCAGAAAACGGAAGGTTCTGAAAAAAACAAGTATTTAGGCTTATTCTGTAAATAATCCCGTCAAAAGGGCGAAAGGTCAAAAATTTCAGAATATTGGCTTGATAATCTTTTCAGGGGGGGATATACTCTTAGTGAAAATAGGATACAAAAAGTTTGGGAGGTGTATTTATGGATGCAAAGGCATTAAAAGCGTACCGGACAAAATTGTATACTGATCTTTATACGGGGATTATTCCGGAGCGCATACCGGTGCAGGACAGTTTGCAGATAGAATTTTACATCCAATATGCCGGTAAAGATTTAATGACAACCCAATATAGTTATACGGCGGATCTGCTGGTGGAAATTTATGAGAAGGGCAGAGAGGTGGCAAGGGGTGACACTTTGCCCTTAGGGTTTGCCAGAAATCCTATTGCCATGATGTTTCAACAATCTTTAGTCAATGAAATGAGCAAAACCGGCATGATCCAGCATCCTGAGCGTTCTTTTATGGAAGCAGATGAATATGATGAGCTTATAAAAAACCCGCTGGATTTTATGCTGGAAAAATGCCTGCCGCGTATGAATAAAGGTTATGCCAAAGGTGAAGTGCACCGGGCATTAAATTTTGCCAAAGCAGTGCTGGCCACTATTGATATAAACCGGGAGTTTGAAATAGCCAATGCCATTATGGTTGAGCGGTACGGTTATTTTACACCTCCCGCCGGTTCCACGGCACTGCAGGCGGTTCCCTTTGACTATATTGCCGATTTCCACAGGGGTTTTACCAAGATTTTTTTAGATATGAAAAGGCAGCCCGAGAAACTTCTGGAAGCTATGGAAGCCATTATGCCTTATTTGATTTACATGGGACGGGAAAAAGTAACCAGTCCCTTGGGTTGCAACATGATTATGACGCATATGGCTGCTTTTTTGAATACAAAGGATTTTGAAAAGTTCTACTGGCCTACATTTTATAAAATCTGCCACATCTGTGCCGAGCGCGGCCAAGCCATGTCTATTTTCCTTGAAGGTGACTGGACGCGCTACCTTGATTACTTACAGGAGTTGCCACAGGGAACACGCCTCTATATGGAATACGGTGATCCGCAAAAATTTAAAGATAAATTAGGCAAAAAGATGATTTTAAGCGGTTTTTATCCGCTGACACTATTGAAAAACGCTTCCAAAGAAAAGTGTATTGATAAAGCCAAAGAGCTCATAGATATTTTGGCTCCGGGTGGAAATTATTACTTTACTTTTGATAAAGGAGCACTGAATTTAAACGATATTAATCCGGAAAATTATGTGGCCGTAATGGAATACGTTCTCGAACATGGTAAATATGATAATGCCGGCGAGCCGGTGACAACGGCGAAAAAAGAAGATTCCATTAAAAAATTCTCTCATTTATATCCGGAGTTTAAATCAAAATATCTCATCAGTTTTGATGAATTCAAACAAGAATACCCGCCGGTGGATGAAAAAATTGAGCCGCTGATGCGGGCGGCTTATGATAAGTACACCGAGCTGGTAATGGGTCTTACCAGATTTTAAGGTTAAGGTGTACATAAAAGAAAAGACAGGGACAAGCCCTGTGCTTTTACTGGTTTTGCTTTTTTAACTCACTTGCCCAATTGACGGCATATTTAATAAAGATATTAACGACCGGCTCATGTTCCGTGTCTTTCAAAGTCACTAGAGAGATCCGGCGGGGAATTTCCGGTAAAATTTTCGTAATGGCAATGTCGCGCTTGGAGTAACGTTGGGCCACTTGTGATGATAGAACCGTTACACCTAAATTTTCCCGCACCAGCTCTAAGGATGTTTCCACTTGGTTGCAATGATATAAAATATCCGGTTCAAAGCCGGCTGCAGCGCAAGCCTTGGCAAAATTTTTATAAAGCCCGGAACTGGGGTGGGCGAGAATAAATTTTTCCCTGGCCAGCTCCGCCAATTCTATAGAGTCCCTTGCTGCCAAAGGATGCATGCTATTAACTACCAGTACAGCATGGTCTTTAATGAGACGGTGAATGTTAATATGAGGATTTTCTGAAGCCTCGCTGATAAATGCTGCATGTACTCTGGAAGCCATGACCATTTGCAGCAGTTCATTACATTCACCTTCTCTAAATTCCATCTTTACACCCGGGTAGTTTCTTTGAAAATTTGCCAAAAGGCTTGTGATGCGAAAGTGCCCGATCACAGGCAGTACACCTAGTTTTATCCGTCCACGTGATACGGAAAGGTATTCCCTAATGGTCTTTTTAGATTGGTTGATTTCCATTAATACTTTTTGTGCGTGGGCCAAAAAAGCATTGCCGGCATTGGTCATTTTAACTTTTCGGGTTGTGCGTTCAAACAATTTAACACCCAGTTCTTCCTCTAGTTTTTTGATTTGCTGTGAGAGGGAAGACTGTGAGATATTGATTTCACTAGCAGCGCGGGTAAAACTTTGATGTTTGGCTACTGCGACAACATATTCCAGTTGATGAAGTTCCATAGCATTCCCACCTTGATTTATTAATATGCCAGGAGATTCTCGTGTTTTTAATAGGCAAAGCTAAAAAATTAAAAGAAAGGGGTGGCGATTAATAAGTTGTTGTTATAAATGGCATTAGTAGCATTTATTTGATTAATTAATGGAATCGTTGTATAATAAGTATAGCATAGATTAATGGGAAAAAGATAATAATTTTTAGTTTTGTTACAATTTCTTCAGGCTTGTACCTTATGTTTGGTGTAAAATTTTCATAAGGAACTTTATTAAAAAGGGGGTTACAAAGATGAAGTACGAATACTCAAAAGGCTCCATGGATAAAGCTGATGGCATTTATTTTCAGAACATGACGGGTAAAGAAGTAGAAGAGCGCCTTAAAAAGAATGATATTATTATCATTCCGGTAGGTGCTACGGAGTATCACGGAAAAGGTCAATGTTACGGTGAAGACACATTTCTGGTAACCAGAATGGCAGAAATTGTGGCCAGAGAAACAGGTTGTACCGTTTCTCAACCGATTTGGTTTGGTTCTCACCCGGCCAACCAGCTTGGTATGCCCGGTACAATCGTGATCCCGGAGGAAACTTTTATTGCTTACTTACGTGCCGTTATTGCCGGTTACTGGAACGCTGGGTTCCGCAAGCAAATTCTCATTAACGGACACGGACAAGAATACGTCATTCCCAATGCTATTCAACAATTCGGTAAAATTTGCCAAGTGCCTGCAGTAATTGCCTTTGTGAACTGGCCTACGGCAATTGTCCCTTATTTGAAAGATAAGAAACGTGGCGGAAAATATTTTGACACACCCTTCAGACACGCAGACGAGGTAGAAGCTTCCTATTCTATGGCTCTCTTCCCAGAAATGAATAAAATAGAAGATATGGAAGATAGTAAAAGAGAACCTAAAGGCTTCTTCCCCGAAGGCCACGTGGACTTGGGCGGAGACATTTACCAGTATCCCATTCCCGGTCATGCCCAGTACGGTATGGGCGGTTTGGAAGTACGCCTCTATCCTGAAGGTGTTATTGGTAAACCCACCTTGGCCGATCCGAAGAAAGCCGAGCCCGGTTTGGAAGCATTAATTGACTACCTGATTAAGTTGCACAATGATATCTTAGATCGCTTCCCGCCCGGAAAATTGCCTGAACCTGAAATGGTCACAGAACAAGACAAGAAAACCATTGAAGAATTGCTTAAAGGACCCTTTAACGGCGGTAGAAGCTTGTACTCCCATAAGTATCCCATTTAATATCAATCTTTGCTTGCATAGGAGCATAATTGCTTCTATGCAAGCATTTCCCATGAAACTAAAACATTGAAAATTGAGGTGTGATATGTCGGACGTAAAAAATATTTTCATGCAGGTTGTTAATGACCGCAGGAGTATCCGTAATTATACGGACGGTAAGGTTAGCGAGGAAGATCTTCGTGTCATTCTCGAAAGTGCCCGGCAGGCTCCTTCCGGAGAAAACGCACAGCCTTGGCGTTTCATCGTGGTTAAAGACCCGAAGAACAAAAAATTCCTCTCCGATTTGTCGCGCCGTGGCAGTGGGAGACGGTTTACAGGTGAGTTTTTAAGTGAGCAAATGCAAAAAAGGTTTGCCGGCCTAAAAGATGAAGCCAAGAGAGAGGCAGCCTATAAAAAGCTGACTTCCGGAGACGTTTCTGCCTTTGTGAATGAATCCGATGTCATTATTATCGTTTTTGGCAGAAAAGATGTTTGGGATCTGCCCTTTGATACATCCGCAGCCATTGAAAATATGCTGCTTGCTGTTACCGCCCTTGGTCTGGGTGCTTGCTGGTTGGTTGCACCCTGCATTGATGTGCGGGACGAAATGGTGCTGAATGAATACTTTGGCATCCCTGAAGACTACAAGACCATTAGTATTATCGCCATCGGGCAACCGTCACGCATTCCGAGACCCAGACCCAGAATTGACCTGGAAGACCTGGTATTCTCGGAAAAATATGGACAGCCATATTATTCCAAGGATAAGGAATAGGAGGGACTTGCGTGAGCAAATTAGATCGCTTTAGAGATACTTTGTTTTATGAGGCGCAAAAACAGTTTTACGATGAGCGTGGACGCGGTGCCCGTTATCGTATGACTACTGTGGGGGTTTCCTTCTTTCAGCAAGAAGTGGGAGATCTTAAAGATCTCAAAGGCCTGGTAAACTGGTTGCAAGAAAACGGTTTTGCCGAAAAAATTGAAATGGAAGAAGACAACCTGTCGGTTACCCTACGCATTACAGGTTGCCTGTTGGAAAACGTAAAAAACGAATGGAGAAAGAAAAATTTAGAGCCCCTTAGCTGCCCCATTGCCAATGTAATCATGCATTCCATGGAATTGAACGGCAGCATGCCGCCGGAAATTCTCCCCATTGAATTTGACGGCGATGTTTGTAAAGTAAAAATGGCTAAAATCTTTACTTCCGACGTAGTAGAAGAGGCATAAGCAGCTGTAATAAAAAGTAGCGAGGCATCAGGAAACAGTTAAATTCCTGGGGCAATGCCGGGTTATGACAAAAGTTTTGGGTATTGCTCGCTGTTTCGTCGCTTTTGTCGGCTGCCGGCACGGTGCACTGTTGATTGTGTTAATTGCACCGGGCTGTGAAAAGTTTCTCCTAACTTTTGCAAAACTAAAATACAGGCTTTGCTACACTCCTGCAATTTATGTTCCAACTGCGCATAAAGCAGGAATAGCAGCATAAATGTTCATATTTCCCAACTAACTTTTTCTGCACTTATTCGTGCCTGTTTAAGTAAACAGGCAGACTTACAACAAAAAGCAGACCCCGGGCAAGCTTTGCCCGGGGGTTGCACGTACTAATTGGGAGAGGAGACAAAAAAATGGTTGTTATTGATAAGGAAAAATGTATTGCTTGCGGCCTGTGTTCATCAATTTGCCCTGTGGGAGCAATCGACGAAAGCGAAGACGGCAAATTCCAGATTGATCCTGATGTCTGCATGGAATGCTTCGCCTGCATGAACAGCTGCCCGCAAGAGGCTATCTTTGAGAAAGAGGACTAACGCTCCTTTTTGTCGAATATGTCGAAAGATGGTAAATAAGCAAGAGTTGTTAAGTATGATTTTGGCGTGATGTTTAAATATTTTGTCGGAAAGGAGCGATTAAAATATGCCGGACATTGTCAGGGTGAATATGCGGAGTGGTGAAATCACCCGCCATGACAATAAAGGGTATGAGCTCCTTGGTGGAAGAGCTTTGTCAGCCCGGTTGTTGCTGGACGAAGTGGATCCTACCTGTGAGCCTTTAGGTGCTTTTAACAAACTTGTTATTGCCAACGGTATTTTTGCCGGCACGCCGGCTTCCAGCGGTAGTAGAACTTCTATTGGTGCCAAAAGTCCTTTGACAAACGGTATTAAAGAAGCCAATGTGGGAGGTAATTTTAGCTGGATTCTCGGTCGTCTTGGCATTAGAGCCATTGTGGTGGAGGATTTGCCGCAAAATGATCATGCCCATGTTTTAATTGTTACTCCAGATGAGATTAAACTGGAAGTTAGGGACGATTTAAAATATCTGGGCACATATGATACGACAAATAAACTGCTTGAACAATACGGCAAAAACGCTTCTGTGCTGTGTATAGGCCCTGCCGGTGAACGCATGTTAAGAGCTGCTTCCGTTGCTGTTTCTGATCCGCAGGGTGAATTGAAATTTGCGGCTCGCGGCGGTTTAGGTGCTGTTATGGGCAGTAAGGGCTTAAAAGCCATTGTGGCTGTCGGCGGCAAAGTAAACAAAATTAAATATCATGATCAAGAAGCTTTCATGGCTGCCGCCAGAAAATATACCACTGCTTTGGCCACCAGCGATAAGGTGGTAAATGTTACCCAAAAATTGGGTACCAACAGTATTTTTAAAGCCGTTAATGCCATGGGGGCACTGCCGACCCGCAATTTTAGCCAGGGATCCTTCGAGTATGTGGATAATTTGTCCGGAGAAACTTTGTATGAAACCATTGTCAAACGGGGCGGCGAAGGCAGAACCGGCATGACCTGCATGAATGGCTGCGCCATTAAATGCAGTAATATTTATCCCGATGAAAACGGCAAAAAAATATGCTCAACCGTGCAGTATGAGAATGTTGCTTTGCTGGGCTCCAACTGTGGTATGACCAATCTGGATGATGTGGCCAGATTAAATCATGCCTGCAATGACCTGGGCTTGGATACCATTGAAATGGGTGCTACCATAGGTGTTGCCATGGAAATGGGTCTGGCTGAATTTGGCGATGTGGAAGGCGCATTGAAGCTGTTCCAGGAAATCTATGATAACACCCCACTTGGCAGAATCTTAGGTAACGGTGCCCTTGTTACCGGAGAAGTGCTTGGTTGCCGGAGAATTCCTGTTGCCAAAGGTCAAGCCTTTGCCGGTTATGATCCCAGAGCACTTAAAGGTAACGGCGTAACGTATGCCGTCTCACCCATGGGGGCGGACCATACGGCAGGCAACTGCTTCGGTGCGCGCAATGAAGTTGATCCCTTAGGCACAACTAAACAGGGAGATTTGTCGCGCAATACGCAAATTAAAATTACCACTTTAGATTGCTTGGGAATTTGTATGTTTGCCAGACCGCCGTTGTTTGCGGAACCGGAGCTTTTGGCTACCATGGTTAATGCGTTATTGGGTACAGAACTATCGGTGGATGACATCTGGCAAATTGGCTACGACACTATAAAAATGGAACGGCAATTCAATTTGGCTGCCGGTATCAGCCCGGCTCAGGATAAGCTGCCGGAATTCGTCTATACGGAAAAGCTGGAGCCGACAGGAAGCGTTTTCGATTTAAGTCCGGAAGAAGTAAGTAAAGGTATTGTGGAGTGAGCCATGGCGAAGATTGTCTTCAATCTGACGCTCAGAAACTATGTTCCGGAAAAAGAAATGGAATATGATTTAAAAGAGCCTATACCTCTGTTGGCTTTTTTAGAAAGCCAACAGGTTCCGGCCGAGGAGGTCGGGCTCGTTGTCAGGAACGGGAGATGGGAGGCTAAAAGCAAATGTATCATTTACCCGGATGATACAATTGAGCTTTTCCCGTACCTGCAGGGCGGATAAAAATTTTAAAGAAAGGAGACGAGAAAATGGCCGACAAAGTAATCGTGCATGAGAGTGAAGTTGAAGGTGCAAGGAGAGAACCACCCCGTGTTTCCAAAATTTTAATTAGTGAACACACAGTAGGGGCCAAGCAAATCTCCATGGGGACAAATGTTACCGAGCCCGGCAGCAGAATTCCTCTGCACAAACATACCGATTCCGAAGAGGCTATGTTTGTGATTGAGGGCACAGGCAAGCTGATTTGCGACGGTAAAGAGTACGATTTGAAACCGGGTACAGCAATTTTCTCCCCCGTCGGTGTTGAACACGAAATTATCAATACCGGGGATACACCCTTTAAGATTGTTTGGGCTTATGCACCTCCGCTACCTGAACATCTAAAAGATAAAAAATAAGTTTTGTACTTAAACCTTGCTGGCAGGGGGGAGGTGACAGAAGGTGACTAAACACTATTTCCCTGTCGAAACGCTGCGACAGTTTGCGCAAGAGGTCTTGGTTAAAGTGGGAGTTGCGTCTGAAAATGCAGCTATTATTGCAGAAACATTAGTTGTGGGTGACCTGCGGGAAGTTAAATCACACGGTATCGTGAGGCTGCCTACATACGTCGGCAGAATTGAGGCCGGAGTGATGTCGGCCAACGCACCGGTAGAAACGCTGGTGGATACCGGTTCTGTGGCTTTACTTGATGCCAATAATTCTTTTGGCCAAGTGGCGGGTCATCACGCTATGAAGCTAGCCATGGAAAAAGCCAAAAATTATGGTTGCGGCTTGGTTGCTGTGAAAAATTCAAACCATTTTGGCATTACGGCATATTATTCCATGCTGGCTTTGGAAGAAGACATGGTGGGGATTGTGTGCACCAATGCTTCTCCCGCCATGGCACCTTTTAGGACGAAAACCCCACTATTGGGTACAAACCCCATCTCCTTTGCTGTGCCGGCTAAGAAATATCCTCCCATAGTGCTGGATATGTCCACTACGGTTACAGCACGCGGTCGTATCCGCTATGCAGCCCTAACCGGTCAGGAAATCCCCTTGGGATGGGCTCTGGATAAGGACGGAAAACCAACCACCGATCCACATGCCGCTTTGGAAGGTAGTTTGGAACCCATTGGCGGTGTGAAAGGGTTTGGCCTGTCGCTCATTGTCGACATTCTTTGCGGAATTTTGACAGCAAATACTATGACAGGAACCGTGAAAAATATCACAGATTACAGCGGTCCCTCCAAAACAGGACATTTCTTTATGGCATTAGATGTATCAAAATTCGACGATGTCGACAATTTCAAAAATAGAGTTGACGCAGTGATTGAAAAAATTAAGTCTTTACCTTCCGTTGACGGTGGCCCGATTTACATGCTGGGTGAAATCGAGCACAATAATACGCAAAAGAACTTGCAAGACGGTGTTCCCTTAGATGATGAAGTGGTGCAACAGTTAAACGCCCTTGCAAAAAAATATGGAGCTTCACAGCTCAAAGCTTAATCTCTAAGCTTTTGAAGCTAAAACATACAAAACAAATAAAAAAGGAAGTAAAAGGAGAGAGAAGTAATGATGTTCTTCGAAGAAACAAGGAAACAGCTTGAAAAATTAGGTCTGCCCAGTGGTGACAGATACGATCTGCCAACCTCAACCAAGCGCTTCCCGGATGGCGCACAATTCAGAATCGAAGTACCTACAGTTAACTCCCCGGCTTGCATGAAAGCTTTGCTGGAAAAAGCTTGGAAAGAGTATAAAGTGCATATTAACAAAATTGACGAAACTTTTGGTATCATGCGTCATACCACAAAAGACATTAAAGAATATGTTGCCATTGCTAAAGACTGGGGCTGCGAGCTGAACATGTCCACCGGTCCCCGTGCCGAGTATGATATTGGGGCTACTGTAAAAACAGCTCAAGGTGTTCGCGTCGGTTATCGTCTCCGTGGTATGGAAAACATTGTCCGTGCCGTTGAAGACGTAAAACGCGCTTGTGATCTTGGTGTGCGCGGTATTCTCTGCTATGACGAAGGTTTCCTGTGGGTATTAGCAGAACTGCGTAAAGCCGGCCACCTGCCCGCAAACTTAAAAATCAAGCTTTCCGCACACATGGGTGCTTGCAACCCTGCTTCTTTCCAACTGTTTGAAAAACTTGGTGCTGACACCATTAACCCCATTCGCGACCTGACGCTGCCCATGTTGGCTGCTCTGCGTGAAGCAGTGGATGTACCCATTGACCTGCATACCGACAACCCGCCTGCATCCGGTGGTTTCATCCGCACCTATGATGCACCCGAAATGGTCCGCATCGTCTCTCCGGTTTACCTGAAGATGGGTAACTCTGCAGTGGCAGCTCACGGCCTGAAGACAACCGCTGAAGACGGCAAGAACATGGCCGACCAAATCAGCCGGGTACACGAAACCATCATGACCTACTATCCGGAAGCTAAACAATCCGAACCTGGTCAGCCCGACATGGCAATTCCCGAATAAGGTTTACCGCTATATTGATACAGAAAAACCTGATTGATACTTGTATCAATCAGGTTTTTCCCTACTATATGATTTTTTGCACAATTCACAAAACTTAATCCTTGCCGGGAAAGATTGGCGATCGTCTTTAGTTTTTAGAAAGTAATAAGTTTAAAGATAATTTAAAGGAGTGTAATTGCATGATCAACAAAGAAGAACTTCTCGAAAAGGCGAAGAAACCTGCCCAGGATGCATTACGCCTGCACCCTTTTTACCAAGGTAAAATTGAGGTAAGCTTAAAAGCCAGTGTGCGTGATTATAGCGATTTTGGTGTTTGGTATTCTCCGGGCGTCGCCGCTCCCTGTAAAGATATTTTTGAAAACCCGGACAAAGTTTTTGAACATACCAATAAGGGTAATTTCGTGGCCGTTGTTTCCGACGGAACGCGTGTCCTCGGTCTTGGTGACATCGGTCCGGAAGCTGCCATGCCCGTTATGGAAGGTAAAGCACTTCTCTTTAAATATCTTGGCGGCGTAGACGCTTTTCCCATTTGCGTTGACACAAAGGATCCCGACAAACTGGTTGAATTTGTGAAGATGCTGCAGCCCAGCTTTGGCGGCATTAACCTGGAAGATATTGCGCAACCCAAATGTTTTGACGTTTTAGATCGCCTGCGCAAAGAGTGCCATATTCCTGTTTGGCACGATGACCAACAAGGTACTGCTACTGTCACCTTGGCCGGTCTCATTAACGCCCTGCGCTGTGTCGGTAAAAAACTGGAAGACGTCAGCATCGCCTTTATCGGTGCCGGTGCTGCCAATGTTTGTATTTCCAATCTTATTTTCTTTGCCGGCGGCGATCCGGAAAAATGCTATGTTGTTGACAGTAAAGGTATTCTGAATAAGGATCGCATTGGCGAATTGGAAGACAAGTATCCGCAAAAAGCTGAACTGGCAAGAATTACAAACGCCGAAAACCGTAAAGGCGGCATTGCTGAAGCGATGAAAGGTGCCGATGTAGTGATTTCCCTGTCTCAATCCGGCCCCGATGTCATTAAACCTGAATGGATTAAAGCTATGGCTAAAGATCCCATTGTCTTTGCCTGTGCCAACCCCATTCCGGAAATTTGGCCTTGGGAAGCTAAAGAAGCCGGCGCAAAAATTGTGGCAACCGGTCGTTCCGATTTCCCGAACCAAGTTAACAACTCCATCTGCTTCCCCGGCATTTTCCGCGGAGTGCTGGATGTTCAAGCTTCCACCATCACCGATGAAATGTGCGTCACAGCAGCACAAACCATTGCTGATTTAGGAGTGGAAATCGGTTTGGATGAAGACCATCTCCTGCCCACCATGGACAATGTGGAAGTCTTCGTCCGCCAAGCTGTAGATGTGGGACTGAAGGCCATTGAATTAGGCATTGCGAAGAAAAAATTTACTAAAGAAGAACTGCGGGCTAAAGCTGAAAAGCATATTTATCATGCACGCAATATGACCAAATTGTTAATGGATCACGATTTTATCCCTGCCCCTCCCAAAGAGTAAAGAAAGTATTTTGCAGCGGGGAGAATCAGCCACATAACCTGATCTAAAGGAAATAACTTTGCCGGGAGGAAAAGCGATGAAAGAAATTCATGTTAACCAGATTGTTGACGCTGTGGAAGCGTTATGTATGAAAGCGGCCTACGATCTTCCTAAAGATGCGGAAGATCGTATAGCCGCCTGCGCCAAGCAGGAAGAATCTGAATTTGGGAAATATATTTTTGACCAAATTTTAGAAAACGTGCGCTATGCACGTGAGAATGATTATCCCATTTGCCAAGACACAGGCGCAGCCGTCTTTTTCATAGAAGTCGGCCAGGATGTGCATATTACCGGCGGTAGTCTGGAAGATGCCATTAATGAAGGTGTGCGCCGCGGCTATACCAACGGTTACCTGCGCAAATCCATGGTTATTGATCCCGTTTTTAACCGCAAAAACACCGGCGATAACACCCCGGCCATTATCCATACCTTCATTGTCCCCGGTAATGAGTTAAAAATCACCATTTTGCCTAAAGGCGGCGGCAGTGAAAACATGGGCAAACTGGCCATGCTACCTCCTTCCGCCGGTTTGGAAGGCGTGAAAAAATTTATTGTGGACGCCGTAAAAACTGCCGGTGGCAACCCCTGCCCGCCTGTCATCGTAGGTGTCGGTATTGGCGGTACGATGGAAAAAACAACCCTACTGGCGAAAAAAGCGTTGGCAAGAAAAGTTGGCGAACCTAATCCCAATCCGCAATATGCACAGCTGGAAAAAGAACTTTTAGAAGAAATTAACAATACAGGGGTAGGCCCTCAAGGGCTGGGTGGACGTATTACTGCATTAGCCGTCCATATTGAATACTTCCCGGCTCATATTACCGGCCTGCCTGTAGCAGTCAACTTAAACTGCCATGCCGCGCGTCACGCCGAGGTAGTATTGTAAAGGGGGATTAAGATGTCGGAAACCAAAAAAATTACCACACCACTGACGGATGAAGTAATTGCCAATTTAAAAACCGGCGATCGCGTAGAAATTACCGGCGTTATCTATACGGCCAGAGATGCAGCCCATAAAAGACTATTGGAAGAGTATGCAGAAACAAAAAAATTGCCCTTTGACCTGAAAGGCCAAATTATTTACTATGTTGGCCCTTGCCCGGCTAAACCCGGCCAGGCACTGGGTTCCGCCGGACCTACCACCAGTTACCGCATGGATGCTTACACACCTGAGATTTTGAAATTAGGGCTCAAAGGCATGATCGGCAAAGGGCAGCGCAGCCAGGAAGTTAAGGATGCCATGGTGGAAAATAAAGCTGTTTATTTTGCTGCCATTGGCGGTGCTGCAGCCATTATTTCCAAATCTATAAAAAAAGCTGAAGTAATTGCTTATGAGGATTTGGGTCCGGAAGCAATCCGCAGATTGGAAGTGGAAGACTTCCCCTGCATCGTCGTCACCGATGCTGAAGGAAACGATTTATATATCACAGGCCCTGAAAAATACGCCAGGTAGGCAAAAAGGGACGAGTCCGGCGACTCGTCCCTTTAATTTTGCTTTTAAGCTTCCACTTTGGGTAGTGTGGCAAATCCTTTGGCCAAATCTTCATCTGTAGGAATGTAATCTGTGAGTTTGCCTTCATTATAATCTCTATAAGCGGCCAAATCGAAGTAGCCTGTTCCGGTGAGGCCGAAAAGTATTGTTTTCTTTTCCCCGGTTTCTTTACATTTCAAGGCTTCGTCCATGGCCACGGCCAAAGCATGTGCCGATTCGGGGGCAGGCAAGATTCCTTCACAGCGGGCAAAAGTAGTGGCTGCTTCAAAAACTTTTGTTTGTTCTACGGCCCGGGCTTCCAAATATTTGTCATGATACAATTTGGATACAATGCTGCTCATGCCATGATAACGCAACCCGCCGGCATGGTTGGGCGAGGGGATAAAACCTGAACCTAAAGTATACATTTTAATTAGCGGTGTGGTTTGTCCCGTGTCACCAAAGTCATAGGCGTATTTGCCGCGGGTGAGGGAAGGACAGGAGGCCGGTTCCACAGCAATAAAATGAATATCTGCTTTACCGCTAATTTTGTCTCCCATAAAGGGAGCGATGAGACCGCCGAAATTGGAACCGCCACCGGCACAGCCAATAATGAGATCCGGCTCAATGCCGTATTTTTCACAGGCAAGCTTCGTTTCCAGACCGATAACAGATTGATGGAGCAAAACATGATCTAAAACACTGCCGAGGACGTAACGGCAGTTTTCCGTTTTCATGGCCACTTCCAAGGCTTCGGAAATGGCGCAACCCAAGGAGCCGGTGGTATCAGGATCTTGTGCTAAAATTTTGCGACCGGCTTCAGTGGTGTTGGAAGGGGAAGGTATTACTTTGCCACCGTATGTTTCAATTACTGTTTTGCGGTATGGTTTTTGCTCGGCGGAAACTTTGACCATAAAGACTTGCAAATCAATGCCGTAATAGGCACAAGCCATGGCCAGTGCCGTACCCCACTGACCGGCTCCAGTTTCTGTGGTTAAAGAAGTAATTCCCTGCTTTTTGGCATAGTAAACCTGTGCTGCCGCTGAATTAAGTTTATGCGATCCGGAAGTGTTGGTCCCTTCAAACTTATAATAAATTTCTGCCGGTGTCCCAAGTTTTTCTTCCAGACAATATGCCCGCACCAAGGGTGACGGCCGGTACATCTTATAAAAATTACGCAATTCCTCCGGAATTTCGATATAAAGATCGGTAGTATTTAATTCCTGACTGACAAGTTCATCACAAAAGACCTGCTTCAGTTCGTCCGCCGTACATGGTTGTAGTGTGCCCGGATTAAGCATGGGCGGGGGAAGTTCCTTCATGACGGCTTTTAAATTATACCAATACCTGGGCATTTCTTCTTCCGTTAAATAAATCTTATAAGGAGTTTTTGGCATAATACATCATCCTTTCCTAAATATAGTAATAAAAAAAGCCTTTATCCCTAAGGGACAAAGACTTAATCTCTGCGGTGCCACCCTCTTTGCGTACAGGACGCCACTCTTTCGTGTACTAACATACACGCTCCCTTGCTAACGGGTGGAGTTCCCGTCCTGCCTACTTTCCTTGCGATTTCGGCAGAGCCCTCATGAGTCCATTCGCAAAAATCTTTACCACCGCAATCCCACCGCCTGCGGCTCTCTGGAGATAAAGGATTTAAGCTACTACTCTCAATCAACGGTTTGGGTATTATGATATTTTATGATGATACTTGTGATCATCTTACTCTGAAAAAAAGAATTTGTCAAGACTTACCGGCAGTCCATAGCGGTATATTTTTCATTTTTTGCCGCCCTTGACAAAGCCCTTGACAAAGAGGTCATAACACGGTATCGTTATGCTGAAAAGTTCATAGCTCCGAGTTTACAAATCTAAGGGACCCCTAGTGGATCCTATGATTGTAAACCGCCAGGGTTATATTGGAAACGATATAGCCTCCCGTGGGAAAGGAGTGAAGGTAAACATTTTGTGACGATGGTAATTTGCCTCTTCTCCCTGGGAAGAGGCATTCTAGTTTTGTCAATTTTGGAGGGAAGTCGTGCGAAAAATAGTTGCTTTTTGGGCAATAACCATCATGTTGCTTGTGAGTTGCACGCCCATGGCAGAGGTGCCTGACCGGATTAAGGACTATGTTGACAGCTCAGAAGGACTACAGCGCATTAAGCGGCTGGAAAATGAAACTGTAAAAGAAGTTTATTTAGTTAAGGATGTACAGGAATCGCCTGCAGAAATACTGCAAATTGTGGAAACAAAAGGTTATAATGAAAAGATTACCCTTTTGGTGGTTATAGATTGTAAAAAGGAAATTTTGTCCGAAGTTTCAATTTTAGAGCATTTTGAAACTGACAACTACGGAGCATACGCGGCAGAGGATTGGTTTTTAGCTCGTTTTCAAGCAAAAGACGTTAATAAGGATTTGCGTGTGGTGAAAATTCTTGCAGAGCAACCGGAAGAGATTGTGGCGGTTACGGGAGCGACAATCACAAGTCAAGCAATTGTGGATGGAGTTAATGCCGCATTTAAGGTTTTCCGAGATTTTAAGGAGGGAGAAAGGAAATGAAGAAAAAACACCTTGTAATTTTCATGGCTTTATTACTACTAATACTTTCTGCTTGTAGCAGTAATAAGGGAGCGTCAGATTCCGAGCTTAACACCCAGCCCGTTGATGAGAGTGGGGAAATAGTGATTACCGGTACGGATCTAGGGGAAAAAGTTATTTCCGTGGCTGAAATACGCCAGTTGGACAGTGTTACCCGGGATGTTGTTTCCGTTGACTCCGGTGGTAATGAGGATAGGTACCAGGTAAAAGGCGCACTTTTTGCCGATATTCTCGAACTTTTCGGTAAAAAACAGCAAGACTTAAACGGTGTGCGTCTTATTGCCGGAGACGGCTATATGATTGAAGTACCCGCAGAAATCTTGGCGGCAAGGGAAATCATTTTTGCCTATGAAATTGACGGCAAACCTCTGGAGGAAAAAACAAAGCCCATTAGAGTGGTGATCCCGGAAGAACGGGCCATGTATTGGATTCGCAACCTGGTTAAGGTGGAGATTTTAGAAGCCAGGGAGAAGCAAGCGCTGACAAAACTATTCCTTTTGGAAAGCTTTGTCTCAACACTGGAGACACAAGACTATACCTATTATGATGCCGTGGATCAGGCTGTAATTTGTAGTGACCTCTTTACGCCGGAAGTGTTGCCTGAACAGGCAGATACAGTTTATTTGAAATCAAGTGACGATTTTGAGAAAAATGAAAAGTTTGAAGTGTTTACCCAAGGATATCTGAAAATCACAGGCGCTGACGCTCCGGCATTTGTGGCTCCTGATCTGCCTAAAGGGATGCATGTCAAGGATATACTTTATTTGGCTTGCGGCCAAGTAGGTTATTTTTCGGCGACGGAAGGTGTTGAATACTTTACATTATCTTCCTTTGAAGATATTACAGGTATTGGGGTCAGTGACTTGCTGGATGAAGTGAACATGGCTGCAGGCAGTAAATACTTGTTTACGGCCACCGACGGGTACAGTGTGGAAATTGACGCCGCCGACATGGAAAAAGGCGTTATTTACCTGAATAATGATGAAGTTACTGTGGCTTTTGATGGGCTGCCCAAAAACACAAGAGTGAAAGGACTTTTATCCATAGAAGTGCTTGGCGCCGAAACGGAAGCAGGCATGGGCGAGCAAACAGCGTCATGGAGCATTACTGTGGAAGGCCTTGGAGAAGAGGCGGTAACTTTCACAAGTGCTGACGCCGCCAAGTTAACCATGAGACAAGTTACTGCTGTTCGCGCGAAAAAAGACGGAACACAGGAGACACAAAATTGGGAAGGCGTCTCTTTAAAAGATGTTTTGGACATGCTTGGTGCTAAAGAATACCAAAGCGTCATTGTGGAAGCTGCTGACGGTTATGCGCAGGAATATACCAAAGAAATTGTTGACCGCGCGGAAACAATTTTAGGTCTTAAATTGGAAGGGCAGCCCCTAGATGAAGATAGCGGTCCTGTGCAAGCGGTGCCGGCAGGAGAGCCGGGCAATATGTGGATTAAAAATGTAGCCAAACTGATTGTTAAGTAGTGGTGAATTTATGCTAAAAAAAATTTTGCAGCGTTTTACCATTTTTGATTTGATTGTATTGGCTTTGATGGCTTGTTTGGGTATTGCCACAAAACCGATTATTGTGCCTTTAACACAAATTATTACCGGTCCGCTTTTTATACCCGGGGGTGTCATTGCAGGCGGGTTCTATATGATGTGGCTCGTCATGGGGGCCGGTCTTGTCCAAAAAACAGGAGCAGGGACATTAACGGCAGCCGTGCAAGCAATCATGATTACGGCTTTGGGGATATTTGGCACACACGGCATTATGAGTTTAGTGACTTATCTTTTGCCGGGAATTGCCGTAGATTTGGTTATGCTTTTTTGGCGCTATAAAAGCAAGGTAACTTCTTGCTTTGCCGCCGGTATTGCCGCCAATATCTGCGGTACCGCCCTGGTTAATTTGGTCTTTTTCAGATTGCCGTGGATCCCGCTGGTTTTTAGTTTAGCCAGTGCTGCCCTCTCAGGCGGTTTAGGGGGACTGATAGCTTATGTTGTGCTGCAAGGAATGGAAAAAAGTGGACTGAAAAGTTTAATGAGCAGGAGAGGATAGAAGTGCTGAAAAATTTCCCGTATCGAGTGTTTGCCCTGCTTTTGATCGGAGCCATCATGGGATATTATTGGACTACTAAAATAGCAGCACCTGCACGGGGGGACTCCGGGTATATGCCTGCATGTTTAATCAGCGGTGATGTACACCGTGCCTTTACACTGGACAGTATGGAAACCTTTACACCGGTGGAATTTAGTTATAAAGGGGAATACTTTCACGGTATTCCCCTTGCCGATATTGTGCAGCATGCAGAACCGATTACGACAGATTTCGACCTGTTACTTATCGGTCAAGACGGGTTAAGTGCACAATTTAGCGGTAACAAATTGGAAGGCAGCCATATAACTTTTACGACAAAAAACGGTTGGGAAGCTATTAACCTTAATCATCCAGTCAGCAGTAATATTAAAAAACTGGAAAAAATCATTGTGATGGCAAAGGAGCCGGTGCCGGAGTATGGTGTCAACATCATTACGCCCACGCAGAACTTGCACACACTTATGCCGGGGAGGATTTACCGGGAAACAATTAGTACGGTTCCTTATTTTGAAGGCACTTCCACCGTCTCACAGCCGGACGGGGAGTATAGTGTTTCTATCTTTTCCCGGCGCACGATGTTTTCTTTAAAAGATTTGCTGCAGGATGTGCATGTGGAAAAGTTAGTTGCCATGGGACGTGAAGGCGAGTACGCTTATATTGATCTTGGCGGCTTCCTGGAGTTAAGAGATAATGCCTTTCATTATGTTACGGCGCAAAGGGAGGATGAGATCAAAAATTTAGCCGGTATTGTTGCCAACCCGCCTGCCCGTAGCATTACCGATCTTTACCATGATACAATTTATTATTTAACTCAGGGAGAAAATGTCCTTATTTTGTATTTGGACGGCTTCGGTTATCACCAGTACCTGCATGCCAAAGAAGCAGGTTTTGCCCCCTTTATGGCCACCCTCCCAGAGGCGGAACCTGCCTTAGCGGTTTATCAACCTGTGACCAATGCCGGTTTTGCCGCCATGATAACCGGGAAAACGCCGGCGGAAAACGGCGTTTATTCACGGGCACAAAAAGATTTAAAAGTTCCTACCATTTTTGGTATCGCTCAAGAGTTGGGTAAAAAAGCGGCATTAATTGAAGGGCACATTAAAATACTTAATACGGAAATTGAGCCTGTATTAAATATTGATGCCAATAAGGACGGGCTTACAGATGATGAAATTTTTGCTTCAGCCCAAACTGCTCTTCGGCAAAATTATGATTTGTTATTTGTTCATTTCCATAGCATTGACGATCTAGGACATAGTTTCGGTGATTTGCATCAAAATACACTGAAACAAATTCAGGTTGTTGATGGCTACGTGCAGGAATTGCTGGAAAACTGGAACGGTAAAGTAATTATTCTTTCCGACCACGGTATGCATGCAACAGAAGAGGCAGGCAATCATGGTGTTTTCCGGTATGAAGATTTAATTATTCCTTACATTGTTGCCCAGGGAGGTCAGAGTTAATGAAAAAAGTTATCGTTATTTTAGTAATACTGGCTGTGATAGTGGGAGTGTTTGCTTATTTAAATAAGGAAGGAGTGAGGGATAAAGCCTTGAGTCAGCAAAACGCCATTTTAATTATTGTGGCCGACGGTAAAGAATATGAGGTAACTTTTGCTGAAATTTTAGCCTTGGAAGCAGTTGAATTTCCAGCTGTCTTAAGAAGCAGCGGCAAGCCTCCGGTGGATACTACTTATACCGGCGTAGAGTTAAAAGATATCCTGGCACAAAAGGGAATTACCACTGAAGGGAAAACACAAGTTATTACCAAAGCAGTGGACGGTTACACGGTAGCACTTTCCCTGGAGGAAGTTTTAGCTGACGACAATGTTTATGTTGTTTATAAACGGGACGGTAAAGATTTAGGTGCCCGGGAAGAAGGCGGTTCCGGTCCATACCAAATTGTCATTAGGCAGGATGAGTTTGGTCAACGCTGGACTAAATTTTTAATGGAGATTGAACTGCAGTGAACCCCATTGAAGTAAAAAATCTCTCTTTTCAATATGAAAAAAATACGCGCAAAATTTTAGATAATCTAGAGCTGACGGTGGCTGCCGGGGAGATTGTGGCCATTGTGGGCCTAAGCGGTATTGGTAAGTCGACACTTTGCTATTGCTTAAGCGGCATTATTCCTCATGTTTATGGCGGGATTATGACAGGACATGTTTATCTTAACGGTCGGGATACAAGGGATTTGACATTACCGCAAATTGCTACAACTTTAGGTATTGTGTTCCAAAACCCCGATAATCAACTCTTCTCCTTCACTGTGGAGGATGAAGTGGCTTTTGGCCCGGAAAATTTATGCCTCCCGCCGGAGGAGATTGAATGCAGGGTCACAGATGCGCTGGAAAAAGTGGGTATGTTAAAATTCCGCCATGCCAATCCGCAGCAACTTTCAGGCGGTCAGCGCCAGCTCATTGCGCTGGCCTCCGTATTGAGCCTGCAGCCGGAAATTCTCATTTTCGATGAAGCCATGTCGCAAATTGACCGCCGTGGTAAGAAGATGATTTTAGAAATGATGCTGAAGTTAAAGGCTGAAGGCAGAACCATTGTAATGATTGAGCATGATCTTGAAAACTTGTTTGTGGCTGATCGGGTTTTGGTGCTAAAGGACGGTCGTCTTGCTCCTTTTGCCGGCAAGCTGTCGTAATGGAGGGGAAAAATTGATTGTACTGGAAAATGTCAGTTTTTGTTATACAGCAGACAACTGGATTTTAAAACAGGTTGATTTGGAAATTGCAAACGGCAGCTGCACCTTTGTGGTCGGTCCCAATGGCGGTGGTAAAACTACTTTGGGTAAATTAATGGCCGGTATTTTAAAGCCCAGCCTTGGTGATGTTTATCTTGAGCAACAAAATACTAAGGATTTGGCGCTTTTTCAAATTGGGACCAAAGTGGGCTATCTCTTTCAGGAACCGGAAAGGCAAATTTTTGCCGCCACCGTCAGGGATGAGCTGGCTTTTGTCATGGATTTAAAAGAGATGGCTAAGGAGGAAATAAACAAGCGGGTGGAGGCGGCTCTGGAAAGGTTCCAGCTAAAGGAGGTAGAAAATTCCTACCCTTTTCAATTAAGTCGTGGAGAAAAACAGCGTTTAGCCTTGGCTGCCATTTTAATGCATCAACCCTCCTTTTTGATTCTTGATGAGCCCACTACCGGTTTAGATCTAGAAAGAAAAGAGATTTTGTCGCAAGTGATCAGACAGTTAAAAGAGCAGGGCATTGGCATGGTTATAATCAGTCATGATGAAAAGTTTATCCAAAACCATGCGGATCGCATTCTCATGGTTGACGGGGGTGAGGTAAAAGATGTGGGCTAAAATGATTTGCCTTGATCCCCGAACAAAACTCTTTATGGTTTTAACTGTTTCCAGCTTGGCCGTCTTCATTACAAACCTTTCCCTTTTACTTTGCGTGCTGCTTTTAGCCCTGGCGGCGGTAGCTTTTACCGGCGGTAATCCGTTGGGGTTATTAAAAAAACTAAAAAAATTTTTGTTAATTTTCGTTGTCATTGTTTTTGTACAAAGTATTTTTACCAAAGGCGGGCAGCCAGTATGGCAAGTGCTAAATTTTACAGTCGTAAGCGACTTGGGTCTTGTTCGGGGCCTACAGATGATTTTACGCTTTTTTATCATTATTTCCTCTGCCGCCATTATGACTACTGCCAAACCCCGGGAAATTATTCAGGGCCTGGTGCAGTGCAAAATCCCGTATGAATTGGCTTTTATGGTTACCATTGCCATCCGCTTTCTGCCTATTTTACGCGATGAAGTAAATGATATTTTAACGGCTATTCAGCTACGCGGCGTTAATCTGAAGCAAATACCGCTCATGAAGAGACTGAAAACTTACGCGTACCTGATAATGCCCATGATCACCAGTGTTTTGCTTAAGGCGCAGGAACTGTCCGTGGCTATGGAAATGAGGGCTTTTCGCGCTTACCCGCGGCGCACTAGTTTGCGGACACTTAAGATGCAAAAACAAGATTACTTGATCATTGCCCTTTGCTTTTTTGTTTTTTTACTTGTGGTTGTGTTGGCACTAAAAATTAAGTAGGGAGGAGGAAAATGCGGTGAAAATTTTTTCCGTTATAGGCATTACTAAGTCAGGGAAAACCACCACCATCGAAAATATTATTCAGGAACTGCGTAAAAGGCGCTATACCGTCGGTTCCATTAAAGAAATTCATTTTGAAGCTTTTGCCATGGATACCCCCGGATCCAACACCGACAGGCACCGCCAGGCCGGTTCCCAGTTGGTGACCGCCCGGGGCAACAAGGAGACAGATATTTTATTTGACCGCAGGTTAACAGTTGACGAGATTATGCGTTTTTACGATTTTGATTATGTGGTAATGGAAGGTGTGACTGATACTTGTGCTCCGAAAATCATTACCGCCCACAATACAGCAGAAGTGGACGAACGTTTAGATGAGACTGTTTTTGCCATTTCCGGAAAATTGGCCAATACCATGCAGGAATATAAAGGTCTCCCTGTTATTAATGCCATTACTGACCGCCAACGATTAGTTGATTTAATTGAGGAAAAAGTGTTTTCCTGCCTGCCGGATATGCCCCCGGAATGTTGCTCTGCTTGCGGTTTTTCCTGTAAGGAACTGGCCGCCAGGATTTTACGGGGAGAAGCAAAGCGGGAAGATTGTGTGATTTCTGACGGACGGATTAGCCTGGAAATTGACGGGCAGGAAATTACGATGGTGCCTTTTGTGCAAAAAATCCTCTACAACGCAGTTGCCGGCGTGGTTAAGGAACTGGACGGCTACCGTGAAAACGGTGAGATTATTATAAAAATTAAAGGGAAATAAAGGCATGGGCAAGAGAGAGGAACTCATGGTCACGCTAGAAGACGCCGGTGAGCAACTGTTTCTCTATACAAAAAAACTAAAGGCGGCATACACTGCTGTAGAGGAGGTTCCCTTATGGGAAGCAGGCGGGCGTGTAATTGCTGAGGAAGTTGTGGCAAAAGAAAATATCCCCTCCTTTAACCGTTCCCTTGTGGACGGATTTGCCCTGCGCTCAGCCGATACAAAAGCAGCTCTCCCCGCCACCTTTACCGTCATTGACACAGTGGCGGCCGGCGCCCCTACAGCAAAAGAAGTCCTGCCGCAGACCGCCATCAAAATTTTCACGGGCGCCCCTTTACCAAAGGGATGCGATTGTGTGATTAAAAGGGAAGAAGTCAAAGAAAATCAGGCGGGAACTACTATTACCATTGACCGCAGCGTGGAAACGGGAGAGGGTGTTTCTTACAAAGGTGAAGATATTGCCGTAGGTGAGAAGCTTATACCCTGCGGTTCCCTGTTAGAACCGTCCCATTTAGCTATTTTAGCCACTTTAGGCTATGCCACGGTGAAAGTTTATGGACGACCCAAAATCGGTATTTTTTCCACCGGTAATGAATTATGTCCCGTGGAAGCCAAGCCGGCTCCGGGACAATTGCGCGTTTCCAACCTTTATAGTTTAGCAGGGATTGTCCGGCAAGCCGGAGGCATACCGGTTTCTCTGGGGCTGGTACAAGATAAAGCTTCTGCTGTGGTGCAAATCTATGAACAGGCGCAAAAATTAAATTTACCTCTTGTGCTTTCCACTGGCGGCACTGCTTCCGGTGATTACGATGTGGTCAAAGCAGCCATGGATAATTTTGCCGCTACGCGACTCTTTAATAAAGTGGCCATCCGCCCCGGTGCACCTGTAGTGGCAGCCGTTACCGATAAACAGCTACTACTTGGTTTATCCGGAAATCCTGCCGGGGCGGTGGTGGCCATGCTACTTTTGGTTTATCCGCTTATCGCCTATTTGTCCGGCACCGGTAAAACTTTAGAGACCTGCCAAGCTCGCTTGACTGCAAGCATTTCCCGCAAGGGCGGCTTGCGCAGCTTTTTCTGGGCAAAATATTTTACTGAAGGCGGACAGATTTTTTGCACTCCCCAGCCTAAGCAATTTTGCGGTGCCGTAAAAACATATCAAGAAAGTAATTGTTTTCTTGAATTACCACCGGGACCGGTAGACTTGGCACCGGGTAGTTTAGTTACCATTTGGCAGCTGCCTCGCTAAAATCAAGCTGGGATGGAAAAACTATAGGGAGAACGAAAAAGGAAGATTGCCTGTGTTTGAACCTGCCTTTTACCAAAAATGCGGCATTAAAGCAGCACAACTTTTGCGGCGCTTTGACAGTAAAAATAATAAAGTTGCCCTCTTTTCTTTTCTTAAGGAAGAAAACCGGGAAGAAAGCTGGATTGTAAAAAAATATCAAGATCCTGACCGCTGCCAAAAGGAAGCAGAAATTTTAGGGGTGCTGGATACTGCCGGCTTAGCCGTACCTAAAATCATGTATATTGCCGCAGATTACCTTGTCCTGGAATATCTCGAAGGAGTAACTTTTCTGGAGTGGTTGGAGAATGCAGAAAAGGCGGGCTGGGCCAGGGAGCAATACCTTGCCTGCTTACATGATTTTGCCCACTGGTTTAAAGCTTTTTACCGGGTGTCTGCAGAAAATTTTTCTCCTGGCTTGATTTTTGGTGATGTGAATCTGCGCAATTTTTTACTTGGTGAGCAGTTTTACGGCCTTGATTTTGAAGATTGCAGGCCCGGCTTGCCTGCAGAAGATCTTGGCTGTTTTTGTGCATACATCTTAACATACGATCCTGCTTTTACCTGGTGGAAATATCAGTTTGTGGCTGCTGTGAAAGAAGAAGTGTTGCCAAAGTTAGGCTTGGACTGGAGACCTGTTTTTTGCGAGCTGCAAAAAGAACTGGAACGCATGAGCAGGCGCCGTAAAAGAAAAAATTTGCCGGCAGAATTGCGCCGGCATAGCGGTTTTAACTTAATATTATAAAAAAAGCGGCAGTGTCGCCCCTTTGGAGGAACACTGCCGCTTAATTGTTCCTGCTTTAATAGCAAGTCCAGCCGCCGTCAACGGCAATGGCTTGTCCGTTAATATAAGAGGAGCTGTCGGAAGCTAAAAAGACTGCCACTTCCGCAATTTCTTCTCCCTGGCCGGGACGATCAAAGATACCCATACCTTTTGCCGCCCGCTGCATACCCACCTGGTTGATTTTTTGCATAAATTCTCCGCTGGCCACTTCCGTTTCAATGGCACCGGGGCAAATGGCATTGCAGCGAATACCCTTATCGGCATACATATAAGCGGTATTTTTAGTTAAACCGATTAAACCGTGTTTGGAGGCGGTATAGACGGCGCCGGCCCGGCAGCCAAAAAGTCCGCCCACCGAAGCAATATTGATAATATTTCCGCCGCCGTTTTGCTCGAAGATTTTTACGGCGCGACGCATAGAATAGGCCGGGGCGAAAAGATTGAGACGCATTACTTTATCAAACATTTCGTCGGTGAATTCTCCTACAGGACTAAAGTCATCCATAATGCCAGCATTATTGACAAGTATATCCAAGCGGCCGTATTTTTTGAGAACTTCATCAATCATGCCTTCAATCTGCTCTTTAATGAGCATATCTCCGGCAAAAGGCGTAATTTCTCCCGGCAAGTCCTTTGTTTCTGCAGCCAATTCTTCCAGTCTTTTTAATCTTCTGGCCACCGCCAAAACTTTAGCGCCTTCCCTGGCAAAGGCGGCGGCAATTGCCCTCCCCATACCAGAACTTGCACCGGTCACAATAGCAACTTTGTCCTTTAATTTCATGGCCGTCTCCTTCCTTTTATGTTTTTAAGTTAAATATTTCACATTAAGTATATTCGATTACTGGCTGTAAAGCAATAGTAAAACTGCCAAATCTTCTCTTACTTATTATTTTATTTCCACTAAAGATTTTTTCATTACAGCCGATGAAATCATTGAAAGCCGCGAAAGGGTGTTAGTCATGAAAATAACCAACAATAATTTTCGCATAAATAAACTGTATCAACAAATAAGGAAACCGGAAAGTTTACAAAAAAATAGCGTAGAGAAAAAATCTGAAGCTGTAATTCTTTCCGCCGATGCCGGCAAAATTGCCGAAGCAGTTAAATTGGTCATGCAAATGGATGATGTGCGGCTAGAGCGCGTACAAGAGTTGCAAGCTAAAATGAAGGCAGGCAACTACCGTGTAGATCCGGAGGAACTGGCAGAGGCCATGTTGTCTCAAGACAAGTAGGAGGGTGAACCATGAATGTTTTGCGTCTAACCGGGATCGCTTCAGGTTTGGATACAGATCAGATTGTTAAAGATCTTATGCGCATTGAGCGCATGAAGGTAGATCGTTATTACCAACAGCGCCAAGTCCTGCAGTGGCAAAAGGAACAATATCGTGAAATTATTAATAAAGTACGCGTTTTTAGAGATAAGTATTTTGATATCCTCAAACCGGAAACTAACCTTACCTCTCCCACCTCGCTCAAAAAGATGATCACGAAAGTTTCCGCGGCTGACGTTGTAAGCGTTACAGCTTCTCCGTCCACCATTTTGGGAGAAACAACACTGCAAATTATCCAAAGTGCCACGGCGGCCAGGGCCGTTTCTGGGCCGGTTACCGATGGGGAGCGCCTCAATTTAAGCGACACCATGGAAAATATTTTAGCCGGTGGCTTTGGAGGGGAAGAAAATATTTTTGATGAAAACGGGCAATTTATTTTCCGTCTCAACGATGTTGAAATTACCATTAAGGCGGATGAGACTCTAAGTACCTTCCTGCAAAAAATTAATCACAGTAAAGCCGGCGTGCAAATATCTTATAGTTCCTTTAGCAATACTTTTACCATGGTAGCCCGTAGTACGGGCGAAGGTTACCTTGAATTAGATGAATACGGAAAAGAACTTTTTGAAGCTTTAGGTTTTGCAGCTAAACCGGCAGGCGAGGGACAAGAAGTTTATTATCTAGGTGAAGCGGGACGTAATGCGGAGTTTTTCATCAACGGTTACCGTGGCAGTAGCAGAACAAACACTTTTACCATTGACGGTCTGACTTATACCATTTTACAGAGAGTAGATCTACCGGATGGGGTCAATGATCCCGATGATGTAAATCCGGACAACTTGCCCGGGATTACTATTACCACAGAAGTGGATGTGGAAGGTATCTATAATACTTTAACATCCTTTATCAACGACTATAACGAGCTGATAGAAGCCATTAATGCCAAGTTAAATGAAGAACATTTCCGCGATTTTCCTCCCCTCACGGAAGAACAAAAAGAAGCCATGTCGGAAAAGGAAATTGAACTCTGGGAGGAAAAAGCCAAAAGCGGCCTCTTAAGGCGCGATTCCGCCCTGGAGGCAATGCTGCGCAATTTGCGGGCCGTCCTTTATGATGCGGTGGACGGAATGAATATTACGCAAATCGGCATTGAAACCAGCAAAGATTACCGCGAGCACGGCAAACTTGTTTTAACCAATAATGGTGAAGATTTAAAACGGGCCATTGCGCAAAATCCGGACATGGTGGCGGAACTTTTCACCCGCCGTTCAGAAATTTCCTACAGTGCCACATTAACGGCGGAGGAAAGGGCCCAGCGCTATGCCGAATCCGGTATTGGAGCCAGAATCAGCGATATTTTAAATGATAATATTCGCACTACCCGGGATAATGCTGGTAAGAAAGGTATCCTGTTGGAAAAGGCCGGTATAGAGGGCGATATAACGGAATTCAGAAACTTTTATGATGAGCGCATTAAGGAAATAAATAAACAAATTGATCGTTTAAACGAACTTTTTGCCCGTAAAGAAGAAGCTTATTACCGCCAGTTTGCCGCCATGGAAAAAGCATTGCAGCAGCTGTATGCTCAAGCTGACTACCTAATGGCGCAGTTGCAAAGAAATAGTTACTAGGGAGTAACAAAATGCCAATTCTCACCCGGATAGCTCGTCATTATCGCCAGCAATGGGAGCGTTATAAAAATTTAGCCGCTTTGACAGAAAATTTGCTGCCCTTAGTTGAAAATGCCGCGGAAACAGTGGAGGCTATCGGTACCGTTATTTCCGAGCGCCAAAAACTATTGAACGAAATTGAAGCAGCCAGGGCAAAGGCAGAACCACTTTGGCAAGCTTTAGAGCAAGAACTGGGTTATCTGCCGCAGCCCCTTGATTTACCAAAATTGTTTACCGCTGAAGCAGCCCTGGAAATTGCGCAAATGCATAAAAAAATAGAAACAACCATCCGCCAAGTAATGGCGGACGATGCCAAAATTCAGGCGGCTTTATCTACTACCATTAAAAAGGTGCAAAGGCAAATGCAAAATATGCACCAGGAGCGTCAAGCTGCCCGTTCCTATACGGCGGGACAAAAGCAGAGCCTGGGGATTTTTCTAGACTTTAAAAAATATTAACCTCAAGGTTAAATGTAAAAGAGTCAGCGTCTATCCTGGCTCTTTTTATATGTTTTTCGTCAACCTTTAGTTTCCAGGGGTGAGGGGAAAAAGCAGGAAGTGATAGGATCTGCGACGTAAAGCGACAATAATGCACGAGATATGTCGAAATAAGATGTATTCTGTCTTGCATGTGACGTCATTTTATGGTAAATTTAAGTTTGTGTCAAAGGACTGAGGTAAAGCCGGTTTGGAGATTCCTGTGCCTGTAAGGATTAAACAAATTTTTCAGTCATTTGGCTTAGCGAAAAAACGGCACAAAATATCAGATTTTTGGCAGGAGGGGGCCAGGAAGAAGAAGGTGAAATAGTGGAGAAAATTGCTCTGGCTGATATTTACGATCCAAACGGAATACTTTTGGTGGCCAAGGGCGCGAAAATTACGGAAGAAAAACTTTTGCGGTTGCAAAAGTTTGGCCTGAAAAAAGAAAATCTCAAGGCTACCATTGCCCCTAAAGAGACTTTGACACAACTTTTCCACGGGGAAAAACTGACTTTGACAATACCATGAGGGAGTTGCAAGACAAAATAAATTCCGTTGAGCCGGAAGTTTTTAATTTTTGCAGCGAATTGCTGGCTCAGGTCTTATTTACACGCCAAACCAGGTGGCGCATGTACATGACCGGTTTGGCCAATTATGCCGACAGGGTCTACACACATTCCATTTATGTTGCTTTATTGTCTTTAATGTTGGGGAAAAAAATCGGGATGCAGGAAAAAAGCTTGCGTACCTTGGCTTTAAGTGCTTTGCTGCATGATGTAGGTTTTTTGTTAATTCCCAAAACAACCGTGCATAAAACAAAAGAAGCAAAGAAAAAGGATATGTTTGTCAAACAGCATTGTGAGCTAGGCAAAGCTTTACTCGATGAAATCCCCATCGAAGAATCTTGTAAAAAAGTGGCGCTGCAGCACCATGAAGGACTGGACGGCAGCGGCTATCCTTACGGACTTACCGCAAAGGAAATTAGTTTTTTTGCCAAAATAGTAATGATAGCCGATACCTTTGATCTGGAGACGTCGGAAAAAT
>JAAYMK010000027.1 GCA_012521405.1 Bacillota bacterium | reverse complement strand
GGTTTAGTTACTAACCAAACCGGGGTAAACGGTGAAGGAAAGAGTATTATCGATATCTTTGCTGCCCACCCGGAGATCAATCTTGTTGCTTTGTTCGGTCCGGAGCACGGAATTGATGGTCAGGCAAGAGCCGGAGCCTACGTGGAGTCCTATACGCATCCCACTTTGAAAATTCCCGTCTACAGCCTTTACGGCGCCACCAGGATGCCGACGGCCAAGATGCTGGAAAATATTGATGTGGTTTTGTTTGATGTCCAGGATATAGGCGCCAGAACATATACATATATGTCAACTTTAAATTATGTCATGCAGGCGGCCAAAAAGTATGGCAAGACCGTGATTGTACTTGATCGACCCAACCCGGTGGGCGGTGTCATTGTAGAGGGGCCTGTCCTGGAGGACAAGTTTCTTTCTTTTGTAGGTGTGGACAACTTGCCCATGGCCCACGGCATGACAGCCGGGGAGTTGGCCCTCTTTTTTAACCGCAAAATTGGGGCCGATTTAAAAGTAATAAAGATGGAAGGATACTTCCGCGATATGGTTTTCCAGGATACGGGACTTAAATGGGTGCAAACTTCCCCCAATATTCCCACCATAGAATCTGCCTTTGCCTATATGGCCACCGGGCTGGGTGAAGGCACAGGCATCCATATGCGCGATAAATTTACCTGGATTGGCGGCAGAAATATTGATCAGCAAAAATTTGCCGATTTATTGAATAAAGCCGGCCTGCCCGGTGTGGTATTTGTACCAGAACGCATTAACGGCGTCAGCGGGGTGCGCCTGAAAATTACCGACTATCATACCTTTAACCCGGCCCTTACCGGCATTTATGCCTTGGCTTACGCAAAACAGCTGACTGATTTTCCTGTCCCTAAAAGCGGCAAAACCATTGTCATGTTTGACAAAATCATGGGGACGGATAAAATGGGCAAATGGCTGGAACAAAAACTGTCTCCGCAGCAAATTGTAGCCAATTACCGACCTGCTTTACAAGCCTTTAAAAAAGAACGCGAAAAATACCTGCTATATCCCACCAGGGCGGAGGCTGTCTTTGTGCAAGTAAATGGTGTCACCCTAGAGTTTGATGTGAGACCGGTCATTAGGAATAATCGTGTACTGGTACCCCTGCGGGCCATTGCCGAGGCTTTAGGCTGCAATGTAGAGTGGGCAGCAGCGGAAAGAAAAGTTACTGTCAGCAAAGGCAACCGGACTATTGTCTTCACCATTGGCAGTACACAAGTACTTGTCAACGGCCAAAAAAGGGAAATAGATACTGTTCCCATCATCCAAAACAACCGGACACTGATTCCCACACGCTATATTGCTGAATATTTGGGAGCCACCGTGAACTGGCATGAAGAGACGAGGACTGTGTTTATCTGGTAAGTGGTGCCCCCAATTTTTGGGGGCCCACTTTCTCTTGCCACAAAGAAAATATATTGTCGACAGCCGTTGACACGGTTTTTAACGCACTATTATAATGAAAATAACGCGGCACACTGTTAAAAATATTGTGAAAAATGACAAGATAGAAAACATTATTTCCATGTGTGTATTGGTTTTAGGTCATTTATGGCCATATGGGAACATAAACTTTAGCAAAAAAGGAGGGAGTAAAAAAATTAGTTAAATAACCTAAAACCTCATAGCCAAAATTTGTACAAACTGTAGGGGGGGATAATGTGAAAAAAAGATATTGTGCTTTACTGCTTGTGCTTTGTTTGTTGGCTTTAGCCATTGTTGGTTGCACGCAAAAAAAAGATGCATATCCCAGCAGAAATATAGTTGCCGTGGTTGGATTTAACCCGGGTGGCCCCACCGATGTCATCGCCAGGGGGATACTACCCATTGTCCAGGAAGAACTGGGAGTAAGCATTACTGTCAATAATATGCCTGGAGCGGCCAGTGCCACTGCCGCTAACCATGTCCTTTCACAAGCAAAGGACGGTTATACCGTATTTTTTGGTTCTGAAATCATGTC
>JAAYMK010000002.1 GCA_012521405.1 Bacillota bacterium | reverse complement strand
GCCACATATTGGTCGAAAGTAGCAGTAAAGTTGCCGGAAAGCAGATCCGCCGGCGCCGGTACCGGTTTTGTCTGTAGCATCCTGTTTTCCAAGGGTGAAAAATCCCGTTCAGGCAGCAAAACAAATAAAAAAGTACAACCCAATAAAAAACCAAGTAGCATTAGACTAATCAGTTTATGATAGTATGCCAAAATTCTCCCCCGCTTCTAAAAACGAAAATATAAAAACGGATTGAAACTCGCATCAACCAAGTAGGCAGTAGATAAAAACAGGACAAAAAAATATAACAAAATTGCTACCGGATAATAAAGAGTTTTTTCCTGTAAAAGCTTTTGTATTTTTATTTTTGTCCAGGGCATTGCCGCCGCCATACCAATAACCAATAGCGGCAGGTAATTGGAAAGCAAGTAAAGCGCCTGGCGGTCAATTAAAGGCACTCCCCGACCAAAAAGTACCAGGTAATACTGTAAAACCTGCCTGAAATCAGGAAAAACAAAAAGCACCCAGCCCAGTAAAACTAAAATCAGCGTGTAAAAATGGCTGACCAAAGGCGTACACTTACGTAACCCACGTAAAAGCCACATCTTCTCTACTGCTAAAATCACACCGTAGTAAAGCCCCCAGAGGACAAAATTCCAACTGGCACCATGCCAAAGCCCGGTTAAAAACCACACAACCATGAGATTTCTTAATAAGACCGGCACACCGCGCCTGTTTCCCCCTAAAGGAATATACACGTATTCCCGGAACCAACTGCCCAGGGTCATATGCCAGCGCCGCCAAAAATCGGTAATACTTTTAGCTGTATAGGGGTAGTCAAAATTTTCCGGAAAAGTAAAGCCAAGCATTTTGCCCAGGCCAATGGCCATATCGGAATAGCCGCTAAAATCAAAATAAATCTGCAGGGCATACGCCACGATGCCAAGCCAGGCAGTCACCACGGAAAGTCCTTCCGGCGGCAATTGTTCCACCTGCTGCCACAATAAACCGATATTATTGGCCAAAAGTACTTTCTTCCCCAAGCCGGCAATAAAACGTTTGGCACCCAAGCCAAATGTATCCAGATCTACTTGGCGCTGCCGCAGCTGTTTCTCCACCTCTTGGTAGCGCACAATGGGACCGGCCACAAGCTGCGGGAAAAGCGTCACATATGTACAAAAATCAATTAACCTGCGCTGCACCGGCACTTCATTGCGATATACATCAATGGTGTAAGACATGGTCTGAAAAGTATAAAAGGAAATTCCCAAAGGCAGCGGCAAATTAAGTATCGCCAAATTTGTCCCCCAAAGCGCATTAATACTCTGCACGAGAAAATCAAAATATTTAAAAAAGCCTAAAATGCCCACATTAACCAGCAGAGACAAGACTAAAAACAGCCGGGCGGTTTGCTTGTTATGGCGGTGTTTTTCTATTATAAGCCCCAACACATAATCAGCCACGGTGGAAAAAAGCATCAGCACAATGTAAACCGGCTCACCCCAGGCATAAAAAAAGAGGCTGGCCGCAAAAAGAAAAGCATTTTTCCCAGCCTGCGGCAGCAGGTAGTACAGCACTAAAACCGGCGGTAAAAACAAAAACAGAAAAGTCAGGCTGCTAAAAACCATTTTCTCTACCCTTTGCTAAAAAATTAATTGCTTGCCAACAGCTCTTCTACAGCCGTTTTAACCGCTTCATTATGGTTAGAAACACAAAAAATCACATAACGGTCCACCACATAAAGGTACGGCTTTTGCAGTTTAGGCACTTCCGCCGGCAGGTAATCCCGGAAAGCTGCTTCCTGCTCCGCCGCCCGCTGTAAGACGGCCTCTTTAATACGCGCTGCCGCCTCCTTGTCAACAGCTTCAAAAACGGCAATTTCTTCTGCCGTAGCGCCTGTGCTGACATAAACTTTTTTTGCCGCCACATCTGCCTCATTGAGCCGGTAAAGCACAGTAGCCATTTCATCGCTGACAGCCGTTAAGCTGTCTTGAAAAGCAATAGTTTCAGAAAGCAGGTGGGCGCATTCCGCCACCTCCAGTTT
>JAAYMK010000026.1 GCA_012521405.1 Bacillota bacterium | reverse complement strand
GCACCACCGGCAAGCACAAGAGCTACCAGTGCAATCAGAGCACGTAGAATCTTTTTCACAGATAATCCCCCTTCACGGTTTTCTCTGCCGTACTCCGCTACCAAAACGGCAGGCAAACCGCTTCGCTCAGGGAAAAGAAATAAATGTCGGTCCTTTATAAAAAATTAAATTTCCAAAGGCACACGTCTATTAATGGCATCAAGTGTAGCCCTTACCACGGCTTCTTTTTCTTCTTGACGCACAACCGCGCTACCGACAAGAAATTCATCCGCCATGCCTTGAATAAACGTCACGGCAACAGAAACAATTGTCTGGCGGCCCAAGGGGTAAGCGGCCACATCTTCCAGTAAAATAGTCATTTCCTCCGGTAAAAAGCATTTTATGGCTTCTATAGTTGCTTCCGCAAATAAACGCAAACTATTGTGGCGGGAATTGGGTCCACTGGTACGTCCTTGATAAGCTTGCTGCCCGGAAGTCAATTCCACGATTGCTTCCAACCTGTTTTCTTGAATCGTGTAAGAAACAGCTGAAAATTTCAAGCGTTTAGTTTGTAGGTTACGCTGTTTTTGATTTAGCTGCACCACGGATACTTTTTTATGATCAAGCTCTATACCGTATTCTACCCGTAGCAAAGTCTCTATGTCCCGTACCAGTTGTTTGGCACTGCGATTATCCTCAGCCAGCACGTGAATTTCTTCAATTTGATTTTGCTCACCCATGACAACACTGACAGAGATGATGTCACGGATTTGTTTAAGTAAGCTTTCACACTCTTCAATTTGTATCGTCTTTAACCCTTTTCCTTCCAAGGGGCCACACCTCCGCCCTCAAACCTGATTTTTGCAGCTTACAAAAATTTCAATCAGGCATACAAGCATATTTCGACCTAATATGTGAAATTCCTTCCTAAAGCAGGAAAATAGTCTCATTTTTGAGATTTTACTTCAGCTGCAAGTAAATGGATACAGCCAGACACCAAAGAATGACCGCCCAAAATAACCGGTATGGGGCATTCATTTGCCGCCCGTGTAAATTCACGTACAAAGGGGTCTTGAATCTGTTCATACTGAAAAAGATCAGAATAAAAGCGGTCGGCATCGCTGGGGTCAGTTTTAAAATGGGCAAATAAAACCCGCGTATCAATTAAAGCGGCAGCCACTGTCTGCGCCAAGTAAGCAAAAAACCGCTGCGGACCAATTTCCTCCAACCAATAACCTAAAAGGGAAACCACTTCATTACGTTCCAGGCGGCCCAGTGCCTTCATACCCCGCTCCTCGGAAAAAACCCGCAGGCGTACTTTAAAATTTTGGTTCACAAGCGCTATGGCCGGGGCTCCGACACGGCCGATGAGAGCCACTTCTTCATAATCTCCGTACAAAACTTTTTTTGCCCTTTTGATAATACTTGTATCAAGGGCCAATGCCTCTAAAGCGGCACGCAAATGCGGTCCGCCAAAGGGCGATGCCGCCAGCACCAATAAATCCGTAGGGGTATCAATATCAAATTGCGTACCCACTGTAACCGGCATCAACACCTGCTCAAATTTAGCATCATACCTGAGCAAAAGTGCTAAAGCATTATCGGAAATAACCGGAGGAAATTGTTTGAGAATTCCGGCAGGCCGAAAAGCAATAATATCGGCCGATTGCACATTATTGGTGACAAAGCGCCGGGGTCCGGCTAAAACTTGGCGGCAGATCTGTTCTAATTCTTCTTTTTCTAGAAGCGGTACCGCCGCCCCTCCCAGGCAAAGAATAGTTTCTATATGGTAACGCTCAATTACATCCACAAGCTGCCGGCCAAAATGAAAACTGGTAGGATCCAGATTATTCATTTCCACCGTTACCTTCGGCAGCTTGTCCAATGCAGCCAAACCAGGCTGATTGGTAATTAAAATAACTTGCTGAATTTCCGGCAGGCTGATAAATTTATCTAAATTATCTTGCAAAGCCCCGTGACGAGCTTTGACCAGCATCTTTTCTACGGGGCTTTTCGCTGCACTTCCTTCAAAAATAACCACATCTATCATCTATTTCACCTATCCTTACCAAGGTTTGCTAACAGCTATTATAAATGATTACCGCTTTCATGCCAAAACTTTAGATGTATTTTCCGGAAATTAAGCTTTCATCCTTTCTTTATGTAGTTAAAAGGCGCGCCCAGATTTAGGCGCGCCCTCTTGCTTCCTCTGGCTGTAGGACTCTAAACCATTTACAGTACCCGTTAAAGCTTGAGCACCGGTTCAAGCAGGCCATATTTCCCGTCTTTCCGGCGATAAATTACATTGATGGCATCATTATTATCGGCATTGGCGAACACGTAAAAATCATGCCCCAGAAGATTCATTTGTAAAATAGCTTCTTCTTCATGCATTGGTTTAATGGCAAAGCGCTTTGTTTTAAAAATAACTAAATCATCTTCCCAGTCATCATCCGGTACGCTTTGCCCTGCAGGAGTTTTAATACCGCTTTTTCTGGCTTTGCGGTTAATTCTGGTTTTATATTTAGAAATTTGACGCTCTAACTTATCTACAACCTGATCAATGGATGCATACATATCGTCAGTTGCTTCTTCTGCGCGTAGAATTAAACCGTTAATTGCAGCTGTCACTTCCACTTTATGCACATCCCGCTCTACTGACATGGTAACTTGCGCTTCCGTGTCCACATCAAAATATTTGTCGATTTTGCTGAGTTTTTTTTCGGCATAATTTTTTAGCGCCTCAGTGACTGTAAAGTTTTTCCCGCGCACGTTTAGTTTCATTGCACCCAGCTCCTTCTAGCTTTAGTAAAATAGCAAAACAAGGTTCTATGTCATATATATTTCCTTTTCCTGAAATAAAAATCCTTTAAAAAAATAATTAACAAAATATAATTGCTTTCGCCAAATAAAAAACAACGCCGGTTGTCCGGCGTTGCTCCACTGTCATATGTTTAACAGCCCACAGTTATTTTTTTACCACATTAGCTGCTTGTGGACCGCGAGAACCTTCGACAATATCAAATTCAACTTCTTCGCCTTCCGTTAAGGTTTTAAAACCTTCTTGGAGAATGGCAGAATAGTGAACAAATACGTCGCCACCATCCTCGCGTTCAATGAATCCATAGCCTTTTTCCGGATTAAACCATTTTACTTTACCTTGCAAATTTCATTCCTCCTGAAAAATAAAAACTATGTTAATGCCTTACATTAACATAGACCTAACCTATCATATTTTAACAGCAAAGTCAACTTAAGTTTTTCTTTCTAGATTTAAAACTTATGAACGCCCAAGGACAGCAAGATAAATTTTTTCCGCACCGCCGGCAAGCAGTGCTTTGGCTGCATTATTGGCTGTGGCACCGGTTGTTAAAAGGTCATCCACCAGCAAAATTTTTTTCGGCATTTGCCCCGCCTGCACCGCGCTAAAGGCGTCCTCCAAGTTGCGCCGGCGTTCGGCGGCAGACAATTGCGTTTGACTCACAGTATCCCGGCACCGTCGCAAAGACTTTTTAAGCGGCAAAGCAAGCTCTTTAGCCACGACTTCAGCCAAAAGCACCGCCTGATCAAAGCCACGCTGCCGAAGCTTTTGGGGATGTAAAGGAATGGGGACTACCGCATCTAAATGCGGCCAGTTACACTTTGTAATTTGTTGCGCCAATAATTTGCCAAAACCCGCCGCCATTTCCGTACGGCCGCCGTACTTATAACGGCGTATGGCCTCCTTTAACTGCCCTGCATACAAACCGACGGCACAAGTATGCGCAAACAGAAATTTTTGCCCGCTACACCGGGGACAATTCCCGTTGCTCCTTGCAGGGAATGGGTAGCCACAAAGGGAACAGCACCTACTTATCTCAAGCACTTGCAAACGGCAGTGGGAGCAAAGAATTGTATTTGCTGCCAGCCGCTGGCGACAAAAGAGGCAGCGCGGCGGAAAGAGTAAATCCCAAAGGGCCGATAACATTTTAGCCTCCCTGACCGGCGGCGCTTGCCAGCCTTTCCGCCAGTCTTGTGTAGCGTGTCTCCACTTTATTATTATTCACAGCAATGGCCAGGGCTTTTTTCGTCCCGATTAAAACAACCATTTCTTTCGCTCTGGTTATGGCAGTGTAAAGCAAATTTCTCTGTAAAAGAATATAATGCTGGGTTACCACCGGCATCACCACAATGGGATACTCACTGCCCTGGCTTTTATGGACTGATATGGCATAAGCCAGCACCAATTCATCCAGTTCAGTTTGCTCATAAATAACTTCCCGCATTCCGCCTATATCCGGATAACCCACCATCACTTCGCCGTCTTCATTATTAATATAAGTGATGCGCCCCACATCGCCGTTAAAAACTTCTTTTTGGTAATTATTGCGAATCTGCATTACTTTATCTCCCAAGCGGAAAACAGTCTGCCGGTAACGCATTTCTGTTTTATGCGGTGCCGGGGGGTTTAATTTTTCCTGCAACTGCACATTTAAATTATCCACCCCAAGCACTGTACGCCGCATGGGGGTAATGACCTGGATGTCGTCAATGGCATCTTTATTTTTATATCGCGGGAGGCGCCGGGCACATAAATCTAAAATTAATTTTAAGATTTTTTCAGGTTCATCCTCCTGGATAAAGAAGAAATCATCATTGCCGGTTAGTTTGGGCATCTTTCCCTGGTTAATGGCGTGGGCATTACTAACAATGGCACTTTTATCTGACTGCCGGAAAATCTGTTCCAGGCGCACCACCGGCACCGCCTCCGACATGATAATGTCGCGCAAGACATTGCCCGGTCCTACGGAAGGGAGCTGATCCACATCACCTACTAAAATCAGTTTACAACCATAAGGAATTGCCTTTAATAAATGGTAAAAGAGCGGCAAATCCACCATGGAAACTTCATCAATAATGACGGCGTGAGCTTGTAGGGGTCTTTCCTCATTACGCCCGAAAGTAAAACCTACACCATCACCTTCCCTGGGCGCGTATTCCAGCAATCTATGAATAGTTTTTGCCTCCACACCGGTGGCTTCAGTCATCCTTTTAGCTGCCCGCCCCGTGGGCGCCGCCAGCAGCACTTCCAAACCGCTTTGTAAAAACCGGGCAAGAATGGCTCGAATTGTGGTGGTTTTACCTGTGCCGGGGCCCCCTGTAATCACCAAAAGCCCCTCACTTTCAGCCTTTTTTACCGCCAGCTCCTGTGCCGGCGCCAGCTTAAATTCATTCCACTCTATGTGAACATCACTCTTTTGCCTGCGTGCAATGGGGCAGGCGGCAATCTCAAGCAGGCACCTGGACACGAAATTTTCTGCGTAGTAAAGGGGTGCCGCATAAACCGCCCGGTCATCCTGCAGCTCTTCAAGGATAACCTGCCGCTGTTCAGCCAGCTGTTGCAACTGCTTGCTAACCGCTTCATCCGTTAAAGGGTGTTCTGGCGTTGCTAAAGCCTCAACCACTTTGCCAATCAACTCTTGCCGCGGTAAAAATAAATGGCCCTGTTCCTGTGCTTCGTTAAGATAGTAAACTAAAGCGGCCCGGATACGTTGCGGTGCATTGGGCGCCATTCCCATGGCCAGGGCAATTTTATCGGCGGTTTTAAAGCCGATACCAAAAACGTCTTCTGCTAAACGATACGGATTCTCACTGACTTTATCCACGGTATCATCGCCATACTGCCGGTATATACGCGCCGCATAGCCAATACCGACACCGTAGCTTTGCAGGAAAGTCATCACTTTCATGACTTCCTGCCGTTCCTTTAAACTTTCTGCAATCATGGCCGCCTTTTTGGCTCCAATGCCTTCAATTTCACAAAGACGTTCAGGCTCTTTTTCGATAATCTCCAGCGCCTGTAGGCCAAAATGCTCCACAATTTTATCGGCAGTGGCAGGCCCCACTCCGCGAATTAAACCGGAAGCTAAAAAGTTGCGGATACCTTTTTCATTATGCGGTGCATCCACCTCGTATCTATGCACTTTAAACTGCTTGCCAAAAGTTTTATGCTGAACCCACTCGCCCTCCAGCGTCAGCCGCTCCCCCACACTAAAAAGCGGCATATTACCCACAATGGTGGTAAGCCGGCCCTGGTGGTCGCGCAGTTTTGCTACCAAAAACAAAGTTTCTTCGTTATAATAAGTAATTTTCTCCAAAATTCCTTCCAAACTGGTCATTTCTGCTCCTCCCACCAAGATGTATTCCACATCTGACTGTTATTTCCTGCCCACGGCCTTTTGCGGCCTCCCTGCGGCGATAACTGTCAAATTTCTTCACTATGTACGGGAGGTTTCCCTCCCGCCTTGATTTTAATAAGTGGCAAGTTCAACTGTATCTCGGGAAATAACCCGCGCCGCCACTTTCTCCACTAAAGCCCCGCCGGTGCTGACAAAAATATTTTTATCCAGAATCAAATCCATGACAGCTGTCACATCTGCTTCCGTTAAATCTGGACGCGGCCGGGGAACAGTCAGCGAAAACTGGCGGCCATCTTCGTTCTTAAAAATTAATTGGAGAGTGGTTTCCATCAAATCACCACCTTTCCTAAAAGATTTATACTTGTTTATCCCTGCTATTCATTAATCAGCTCGCCTTCTTCCAGGCGCCGGATGGCATAGACATCTAAACTCTGCAGGCTCATAAGTGCTGTAATGACTTCATAAACATCCTCATGTGTGGCTTCAGGCCGGATGCGCCCATAGGTGCGGCTGACGAAAACAGGATTGCCCTGGTCATCAACACCGCTTTGCAGGCGTACTTGGCACCGGCTGTAATTAGGCTCTAAAATAATAGCCATTATTTTCACCTCCTTCCCGCTTTCAGAGTTGTACTCGCTATTATAGTGAGGATACCTCTACCACGCAAATGCCGACTTTAGGAGAAAATTTTCACAAAAGCAGGCCGAGCTGCAAAAACTGCCGCCGCCGGCAACCGTAAAATGCGCAAACTCTTAAAAAAACACCTCCGTTTTCCGGAGGTGCCAAATCCCTCTTTTACTTGACTTTAGCGGCAAGTCTCCAACTCCAAAAAAAAACTCTGCCACTGCATGTTTTGCGGAAGCTCCAAATAGAAAAAGGAAGCCCCCTTACACGGCTTCCTGCTTCTTTTAGTGTATTAATTTTTTCTTTTGTTAAGAAACGTACTTTTAAATACCTGCTTCTTCCCTTAATAAATCAGCTTTATCTGTTTTCTCCCACGGCAAGTCCAAATCATCGCGGCCAAAATGCCCGTAGGCTGCCACTTGCCTGTAGATGGGACGGCGCAGTTGCAAATTGTGAATAATGGCAGCCGGGCGCAAATCAAAATGCTTTTCCACCAAAGCGGCAATTTTTTCCGCCGGGATTTTCCCTGTGCCAAAGGTTTCTACTAAAAGCGAAAGCGGCCGTGCCACGCCAATGGCATAAGCCAACTGTACTTCGCACTGATCGGCCAAGCCGGCAGCCACAATATTTTTTGCCACATAACGGGCGGCATAAGCAGCAGAACGGTCCACTTTTGTGGGGTCCTTGCCGGAGAAAGCACCACCGCCGTGACGCGCATAGCCGCCGTATGTATCCACAATAATTTTACGTCCTGTCAATCCCGCATCACCCTGGGGCCCGCCTACCACAAATCTGCCGGTAGGGTTAATATAGTATTTCGTGTCCGGGGTCAAATACTGTTCCGGGATGACTGCTTTGATCACATGTTCAATAATATCTTCTCTAATTTGATCCAGTTCTACCTTATCACTGTGCTGGGCGGAAACAACCACTGTGGGTATTTGCACCGGTTTGCCGTCCTCATATTTTACCGTTACTTGTGTTTTGCCGTCCGGACGCAAGTACGGTAAAATACCGCTTTTGCGAACTTCCGCCAATCTTCTGGCCAGTTTATGGGCCATGGAAATGGGAAGCGGCATTAATTCCGGAGTTTCATTACAAGCAAAACCAAACATCATACCCTGATCTCCGGCGCCGATGGTTTCCAGTTCGGTTTCCGATAAGCCGGTTTTTGCCTCATAGGAACGGTTTACACCTAAGGCAATATCGGGAGATTGTTCGTCTATGGAAACAATCACACCGCAGGTATCGCCGTCAAAGCCGTATTTTGCCCTGGTATAACCTATTTCTTTAATCGTTTGCCGGACAATTTGCGGTACATCAACATAACACTCTGTAGTAATCTCGCCTGTAACTAAAACCAGCCCTGTAGTGACTGCCGTTTCTACTGCTACACGAGCCTGGGGATCTTTCATTAAAATGGCGTCTAATATAGAATCGGAAATCTGGTCGCACACTTTATCCGGATGTCCTTCTGTGACCGATTCAGAAGTAAACAAAAAATTTTTGCCCATTTTAGATCTCCTCCTTTTTTTAGCATGGTACAATAATGGCAGCTTTACTCAGAAAAAGAAAGAAACCTCTTGGGACGCAAGAGGTCTCTTAATTTCAACCTCTCTTATCTACCAGGTATTTCACCTGCTGGAATTAGCACCGCTAACGTGTAAAACGTCCGGTTGCCGGGTTTCTTTGGGCCAGTCCCTCCACCGCTCTTGATAAGAGTATTAAATTTATGGGAGATTACTGCTTAAATAATATGCGATAGGGCTGGTATTGTCAATTTATTTTTTTTCTACCAAAGCAAAAAGCAATTCCCCCGTTACCGCCACCTCATTATTTACCCTGGCCGTGCCTATACCGCGGCCAAAAGCACCGCGCATTTTTAACACCTCCAATTCCAGCTCCAAGACATCGCCGGGCACAACCTGTTTTTTAAAACGCAGCTTGTCAATACCGGCAAAAAGCGCAAGCTTATCTTTATTTTCTGGCATGCTTAAAATGGCACAAGCCCCCACTTGCGCCAAAGCTTCCACAATTAAAACACCGGGCATAACCGGGTAGCCGGGAAAATGCCCTTGAAAAAAAGGTTCATTAATGGTGACATTTTTTATACCTTTAGCTTTTTGGCCGGGAACCATTTCCACAATGCGGTCCACCAGCAAAAAAGGATAGCGGTGCGGAAGAATACTTTGCACATCCCACTTTTGTGTCATCAGGCAAGGCCTCCTTTATTTAGACACCATGCTCTGCAGCGCCACCAATTCAGCTTCCAGCCTCTTTAAGCCTTCAGCATCATTTTGTGCTAAAACTTGCTTTAAGCGCTGCGTATACTCTCTTTGAAACTCCTGCCACGCCAAAATTAGTTCGTGGGCTTTGTCCTGTGTGGTGACAAATTCGCCGGCAGCGGGTAATTCCACTGTTTCTTTGTACTGCGGAATATAAGTTGTTAAATTTAATTCTTGTTCAATTTGCGCCGCAAATTGGGGCAGTACATCTTCTTCCCCATGCACCAGAAAGACTTTTTTCGGTTTGGTGCGGAATTTTCTCAACCAGCGTAAAAGTTCCGTGCGGTCCGCATGGGCGGAAAAACCATCAATGGTGACAATTTGGGCATTTACTATAATCTCTTCCCCGAAAATTTTTACACGCTTTGCCCCGTCTTTAATCCTGCGGCCAAGGGTTCCCTCCGCCTGATAACCGACAAATAAAATTGTCGCTTCCGGACGCCAAAGATTATGTTTGAGATGATGTTTAATTCGCCCCGCTTCGGCCATACCGCTGGCGGAAATAATCATGGCCCCGCCCTTTAGCTCATTAATTTTTTTTGATTCTTCCATTGAGCGGGTAAAAATAACCTCGGGGAAATTAAAAGGATCTTGACCGTCATGCAAAAGTTTGCGCATCTCCAAATCGAAACATTCGGGATGACGGGAAAAAATTTCCGTAGCGGAAATAGCCAGCGGACTATCCACATAAATAGGTATATTGGGTATTTCGCCTTTAAGCATTAAACGGCTAAGACAATACAGCATATCCTGGGTCCGCCCCACAGCAAAGGAAGGTACCACAATATTGCCCTGCCGCGCCAAAGTTTCCAGAATCACCCGTTTTAAAATTTCTTGCCTTTGTTCTTCCTGTTCATGGTCACGGGTCCCATAAGTACTTTCAATTATGAGGTAATCCGCTTCTTCAATAATATCAGGGTCGCGGATAATAGGCTGATTGGATTTGCCCAAATCGCCGGAAAAAACCAGTTTTAGTGTTTGCTCGTTTTCATAAATCGTCAGTTCGGTGATGGCAGAACCTAAAATATGGCCGGCATCATAAAATGTCAGGTTGATCTGGGGCGAAATGGCATATGTAGTGTAATAATCCACTCCCTCAAAATATTTTAGCGCTTCCTGGGCATCCTCAATGGTATATAAGGGTTCAACCAGCGGCCGGCCCGCCCGCATATTTTTGCGGTTCGTCCATTCTGCTTCCATCATTTGAATATAGCCGCTATCGGGCAGCATCACGCCGGCCAAATCTACCGTGGCAGGGGTGGCTACAATACGCCCGCGAAAACCGTCTTTTACCAGGCGCGGAATTAATCCCGAGTGGTCAATATGGGCATGCGATAAAATGATATAATCAATTTCCGCCGGATCAAATAAATAGTGACTAAAATTGCGCTCCCGCAGTTTTTTACCGCCTTGGAACATACCACAGTCAAGTAAAATTTTCTTTCCTGCCGCTTCCAATAAAAAAGAAGTTCCGGTAACGGTACGTGCACCGCCACAAAAAGTCAGCTTCATACTACAACTCTTCCTCCGTTTACAAGCGCTCTTTGTTTACAAATAGTTCGCGCCTCGACAAAAAATTCCTTTATTTCTGCCAAAGTCGTGACAACTGCCCTTGAACTTCCCGGTCTGTAAGTTGACTAAAATCTGCGTAAAATTGTCCTACGGCAGAGAAAAATTCCGGCTGCAGGGGACAAACAACTTCATCTGCTTCCTTCAGCAAATTTTCCACAGTATCCGGCGGTGCCACCGGTACGGCCAAAATTAATTTTTGTGGCTTACGGCGTTTTAATGAGCGCAAAACCGCTGTAATGGTTAAACCGGTTGCCACGCCGTCATCCACCACAATGACCAATTTGCCTTCTACCTGGGCAGGGGACCTGTCTCCCCGGTAAGCCGCAAGGCGCCGCTTAATTTCCGCCCTTGCTTCTTGCGCACGCCGCTCCAGCTCTGCTTCCGTAAGGCGAAAACGGCGCACCCACTCCCAATTTACAAGCAATTCCTGCCCTTCAGCCACCGCCCCAATGGCAAATTCCGGCTGTCCCGGGGCCCCGATTTTCCGCCCCATGACCAAATCAAATTCACACTTAAGGGCTTCGACAATAGGTTCAGCCACAGGGATTCCCCCACGCGGTACAGCCAAGACAAGTGTAGCATCACTACGATAAGGTAGCAGCCGCCTAGCCAAAACTTCGCCGGCCTGCCTCCGGCTTTCATAGCGTGTCACAGGCACAGAAATCACCTCTTTTTAAACTAACACCGGCAAACGCTTACCCAAAAGGATTTCTTCCGGCTTTACTTTACAGTCATAAGCATATACTTCCACCCCATCTGCCACAGCATGGCGCAAAGCCTGGGCAAAAGCAGGATCTCTTTTATCATTGGGGGCAAAATAAACTGCATCATCGCGCTGCACAATAAAAAGTACTGCACAACGATAACCTTCCTGCCGGAAGCTTGCCAGGTGTTTTAAATGCCGTGCCCCGCGTTCTGTAGGCGCATCGGGGAAAAGAGCTATTTCCCCTTCAACTAGTGTTACCGACTTTACTTCCAGTAAAACCGGCTGTCCATTTTCCTGTAGTAAAAAATCAAAACGACCATGCTCATATTTAGGTTCACTGCGCTCAAGCTGGCAGCGCCGAAAAGGTTTTAAAGTTTTTTGGTTTACTGCTTTTCTTACCAAGAAATTTGGCACCTGCGCATCAATACAAACCCATGTACTTTGATACTTTACCAAGCGCAGGCTATAGGGGGTACGCCTTTTTGCCGTTGCACTGGGTTCTAAAAGCACTTCAGCCCCCGGCACCAACAATTCACCTAAACGTCCCGATGTTGCCACATGCGCTTCAACTTCCTGACCGTTAAGCTCCACTAAAGCCACAAAACGGTTTAAACGCGCAATAAAGTAACCAACCTGCATAGGATTAAACTGAAGCTGCATAACATTCCTCCATAAATTCTGCCTTCATTGTACCGCGGAAACAAAAAAATTACAAATAACACCAACCAGCTCTTACGCAAGCTTGTTTCATAAAAAAAACCGGCCACAGCCGGTTGACAAGCAAGGAAAAGAAAAAGACTGACCACATTTTGGTCAGCCTCAAAATTAATTACCCGCACTTTCAATTTCTTCGTCAATTTCAATAATTTTTGTGAGAATTTCTATTTTTTCAGCACCCGTAGCCGTAATATACTCCCGCAACAAATTTTCGCGCACTTCATTGAGATTGTAAGCGTAATTTGTTGACATAACTACTACCCCCTTTTCTTGCTCATTTCTCATTATTTTCCCAAAATTTATCGGAATTATGCGTAACGGCCGCAGAGGTAATAGGCCGTAGTTAGCCAAGGCGATTTAAACCTTTACTTGTATATACCTGTACATTTCGTTTTAACTGTCTTTATATTAACATAACTCCATCTCATTTGTCTAGTCTTTTAGTACAAATTTTCAGTATGTTTTCTATCCAACACAACAAAAACTGCGTTACTATGCCTGTAATCGTTTGTAAAATATAATAAAAATCTAATACGCTCTCTTACAATCACAAAAAACCAGGCCAAAGCTTTTAAAGCTTTCCCCAAAAGGATTACAATAGCAAAAAGCGAATATAACAAAGAATTAGTTATGGTACACTAGGATAAAAGCTTTCTGCAAAGCAAACGAGGTGTCTCTATGCAGCAAAAAACAAAGGCTTTTTTCTATGGCTGGGCACCGGTTATCATCGCCGTTATTGTTGCCCTTATAACAGGAAACAAAAGACATTTTCGCATTATTTGCGAATGGGTTTTTTTTGTTTGCCTTGTCGTTGCCGTGGTGATTTTTCTCAGCAAGCCTAAACCCAAAACAAAAACAAAAAGCAAAAGAATGAGTAGATATGACCGGAGCATAGATACTGCGCTGGAAATTTTTCAAGCCAGCCTACCTTCCGCAAAGGGCGTTGAGCAAAAGAAAAGTACAGAACCGCAAAAACCACCAGCAAAAGTCAAGCATGATAAAGCGAAAAACCCCCGCCCTGACCCCTGGAAATTGCGCCGGGAAAATATTGAACCCGCCCTCACCGCCTTTTTATTTGGCCTTCCCAGCCTCATTGCTGAATTGGTGGAATACTATCTTTTTTAATTTTGGGAGCAAAACTTATTTCAGACATAAAAAGAAGGTTCCAAAACTTGAACCTTCTTTTTGTTTGCCTATTACTGTTACGGGCAAATTTAAATTTTTTGCCGGGACGCAGGCGGTAAAAGTAAGTTAAGCACCGCACTTCTGCCCTCATCAATGGCCTGCAGTCCTGCCAGTAAAGCAGGTTTTAGTTGCGCCGGTTCTGAGACCGTCAGGGCCAAAGCATTGCCTGCAGCTTGGGCAATGGCGCCCAAATCTGCCGCCGGACTGATACTGGTCCAAAACTTGTCGTTTTTTACCGCATAGCCGTCCGGGTGTTCCTGTTTCACAGCCATTTGCGCCGCTCCCCAGCCCTGATTATTAAAAATCACCGTGAGAAAAGGTGTTTTATATTTATGAGCCACCCAGTAAGTGGCAGAGGGAACGGAGAAAATATAAGTACCATCACCACATAAAGCTACAACCCGCTTCTCGGGGCAAGCCAGTTTCACGCCAATGGCAGCGCCGCCGAACCAGCCCAGGGCACTACCGCCGCTCATGAACCAGGTACCTGGCTTGTTGCGAGCAAAATGCCGCTCCACGATGGGAGCATAAGATGTAGTTTCATTTAAAATTATAGTCTCATCACCCACCACATCACGCAGCGTCCCCACAATAAATTCCGGTGTCAGCACTTCTTTAGGCTGTTCCTTGGCTTTAATTTCTGCCCATAACTGTTCATGAGCCGCCTGTAAGCGTTTAAACCTTTTAGCAATGCGCTCTTCAGCAACCTTAGCTTGTTGCAACCGTTTATTTATTTGTAAAAGGGCGGCATACGAATTAGCTTTAAAAAACTTGTCGGCAGGAATATACCATAAGGGAGTTGCTTCCTTTAACGGATCTATGTCAAGATAATAAATTTTTGCTTTTGGATTAGGTTTATTTTGTGCAGGAATCCAGGGCAAATTGCTGTCAATGATCAAAATAAAATCGGCTTCCTGTAAAAAATCTGCAGGCTCATGGCCCAAATGCAAGGGATGGTCAGCGGGAAAATTCATATACCCGGCACCAACTTCAATGACGGGCACAGCCAACCGCTCGCATAAACTGACTAGCTGCGCCACGCTATCCGGATTTCTACCAAGATATGACGTAATAATGACCGGGTTTTCTGCAGCCAGCAAAGCTTCACAGAGATCATTTAAAGCTTCCGCCGCCAGGCCTATGGGGGCAATGGGACCCCATTTTGTCATTTCCGCCTCAATATCCCTGCCTTCTTCCTCCAGCACTTCCCGGGCTGCCATTAAATAAACGGGTCCCTGCGGGTCGCTGTGAGCAATTTGCAGTCCCCGGTAAACAAGCTGCTGTATATTCTTGCCGGTACGTACTTCATAGTACCATTTAGTATATTCACGCACAATACTTGCCTGGTCATGGACATTTTGTAAAAACTGAATAGGCGCATTACGCGTCCCTTTCAGCTCCCCTTCCAGGGTAAAAGGAGAAACTCCCGCCAAAATAAAGGCCGGCACACGGCAGCGATACACATTATGTACGGAACCGCCTAAATTTTGTGTACCTACATCCACATGAACAAACACCGCCTGCGCCTGTCCCGTAACTTGCGCATATCCCTGGGCAGCACTTAAAGCCACCATTTCATGCGGGCAGATAATGATTTCCGGTTTCGGCAGCCCCAAAACATCATACTTGGCCCAGCTTTCAATGATAGGAGGATAATCGGTACCTGTATTGGCGAATATATAAGAAACGCCTGCATTTACCAAGGCATCATTTAAGGCATCCGCCGCCGTATAATTATTTTTCTTGGCATAAGTCAACAGTAGCACCCCTTCCGCCCTTTTTATTTGTATATTTATATATAACCATGAACTCATTTTTGTTAAGTTGCATTCCCACCGAAAAGGGATTCTGCTACGCTAAAAAAAATTGCCTATGCATATTTTACCATTGGCAGAAGTAAATTTGCCAAAAGCCTATTTCCCCAAAAAATAATACTACCTACAGGGTACATTATAGAATGCCCTCCACAGTGGTTAAAATGAAAATCTAGTTATTTATGATAGTTTTGGGTATGATAAATCAGGGCTCATGGTGTAATTACCATGAGCCCTTTAAGAATGATATTTCCTTTATTGGAGCCGGCAAGAGGACTTGAACCCCCAACCCGCTGATTACGATTCAGCTGCTCTACCAATTGAGCTATGCCGGCGAACACAAAATATTATAGACTAAATAGTCAAGAAAATCAAGCGCAAAATCTTTCCGGCAAACTGTCTTTCGCGGGAAAATTATACCGGAACTAGTTTTAGCTGCCCCCAGGCAGCTATTTTATCGTCTTTTATCACCAATGCACCGGTAACACCGGGGATTTGACGGGCAAAATCTATGGCCGGCTGCAAATCTGCAGGTGTCTGGATTCGGTTGGCCGTGGCGGTAGCAACGGCATCGGCTAAAATGGCGGAAGGGGAAATGATCACGGCCGCATCGGCGCGGCCAAAACTTAAGGACGGTCCCACCGTGCCGGAAGAAGTGCAAACCCCCAAACCGTGCGGCTGGGGCTCTAGTTCCAAAGCAATGCGGTTACTTAACGGCGAAGAGCCGGCATAAACGGAAATTTTTATTTTCTCTTTTACTTGCAAAAAAATATCACCGCCGTTTTCAATGATCACTTCTTTCACTTTTGCCAAAAGATCACGACCGATAAATTGAGCAAAGGCGCCGGCCACCGCCGCCATGGGCCCTACCCCCGCCATATTGGCCGCCTTCGTCATGGCCAGCGCCAAAGGCGGCGCCGTCAGCGGCAGCAAGTGGGGCTCCAAAGTGGTGCGAAAAACCGGGTCTTCTTCGATATACTTTTCCAGCTGCGTACGGTAAAAAAGAATTCTGTTTTCTACAAAGCCGGGCAAAGCTTGCGCAAAACTTGCCTCGTCAACGGCCACATATAAATCTGTTTCTTTATATTTAGCCGTAAAACCGACAAATCCCGGCGGCTGCATACTTTGCCGGTAGGTACGGCGCGCGTGTGCCATCACTAATCACCTGAAAGATATAAAGCTTCCACGGCCCGCGCCGGACAAGCTTTTAGGCAGCGCTCACAGACAATACATTTTTCGCTGCAAAAAGATACAGTCATTTCCGGCCGCTTCATCCATAAGGCATTGCTGGGACAAATCACAGTACAAGCACCGCATTGCGTGCAGCGCTCTTCCACCCAGACAATTTGCTGCTCCAGGGGTAGCACCTGCACACCGCGCGCATGCAAGAAATCCATGGCGGTATTAAAATCTTTGTCATCCGCCGACAACTCCACCACCATTCGGCCCTCTTTGCGCGGGTTTATATTGGCCTTTAAAATATTGGCCACCACATTGTATTCTTTCGCCAAAGTATATATAAATGGCTGCTCCACCACACTGGCGGGGAAATGCAGCACCACTTTCCGTTTAATCATAAACTCCCCTCCTATTTATCACGCTCTTTAAATTTTACCGGGAAATCTACGGTTGGCAGTGGAGCCACCGGCTCCGTCAGGGTAAAATCTCCTTTTTTAATCCATGCTTTTAAAAGCTCGGCAATTTCCCGGGCTTTAGGGTAACTGGACAAAGGTGCCGTGGGAACTTCCTTGCCCTGTACCATAATTTTGCCGGATTTCAGTTCGGCATAACTGACTTCACCCAGGCTGCCGCCTGTCCCTTGCGGGTACGCCTCACTATAGTCCACAATGGGGGCAAAAATTTCCGCATCGGTCACCGCCGTATGGCGCAGCATTTGCTCATCGAGAATGGGAATGGGGATGCCGACGCCAACCTGCATGGACACGCCATAACCCAGAAAACTTACACCACGCAGGTACTTGGTGGTCATTTGCTTTAAATCACCAATTAAAGCCAATGTTCCTGCCCCGCCCCGCGGCACACCGTTTTCCGTCCTGGGCACATTGGGGTTATGCTGCGTACCCTGCCAGGCTACATAGCCTATACCTCCGCCTAAAAATACTCTTGTCCCAATACCTATGGTGCGATAAAGCGGATCATTTAAAAGCGGTGAAAGCTGACCGGCACTACAATAGTTGGCATTGCCCAAGTTGGGTTTTAAAATCCCCATGTAGGTGTAAATGGTGCGATCCGATAAATTTACGGCAACATTATAGTTTTGGTAACAATTGCGCGGGTTAAATAAATATGCTTCATTAATATCATCCAAGGTTATATATTTTTCCAATTTTCGCCGTGGATAACAATCCGTACCGTAGGAGGTTGCTTGCAGAAGCACTTGTTTGCCTGCAACCAAATCTTCAATGACATGGGCCCCCCCGTAGTTAAAGGCACCGGGAAAATCCGTGTTTGCCGGATCGGTTTCCGGAATCTCCGTAGCGCCTAGATAAACATCCACAGCGGCAATTCCGGCATAAGCACTGACACCGTTTAAAGTCACTTTGGACATCCGCATTCTCGGTGTGGTATGGCCAAGATTGAAAAAGGCACCGGAAGAACACATGGGCCCAAAGGTGCCGGTGGTGACCACATCTACCTGCCGTGCAGTTTTCTCCACTCCCTGCTTCTCAACCAAGGAGATCACTTCTTCCGCCGTGACCACCACAACTTGACCCTTGGCAATTTTTTCATTAATCTCCTGTATCGTACGTAATTGTGTCATCTCTCTCCCCCCAATGCGATATAAAAAGAAAAATCTCTTTCCGGAAAAGAAAGAGAAATCGCCAAAAACGACTCTCATCTTCCAGAAATTCTTCTGCAGGAATTAGCACCGTGACGAACCGTCCGGTTGCCGGGTTTCATTGGGCCAGTCCCTCCACCACTCTGGATAAGAGTTTTTTTATATTCAATTGAGCTAATCTTACATCTTTGCCGCCAATCTGTCAAGGGGAAGATAAATATTGGATAGTGTCAAGACACTTTAGGTTTTATTGAACCCCACATCATTTACACGAAACAACGTTCATTTAACTTTCTCAAAGCTGATCTAGTAAGGTTGCTGCCGCCTTTGAAAAGCGGCACATTG
>JAAYMK010000025.1 GCA_012521405.1 Bacillota bacterium | reverse complement strand
TTTTTTTCCTAGCGTTTGTAGCCTACCTATAAGGAATTGAAACGGTTTGACAGGTGTTTGTTCAGCGCAAGAGACTACGTTTGTAGCCTACCTATAAGGAATTGAAACTGATGCGCTGGGAAATGTGCTACATACCGAAACGGTAGTTGTTTGTAGCCTACCTATAAGGAATTGAAACTTTGCAATAGACAGAAAAGAGTTATGAGCAACAATGTTAATTTGTAGTCTACCTACAAGGAGTTAACTAAGAAATAACTTTTTACATTGAGCCGCCGATAAGTGGCTTTTTTTTTTTTATAACATCTCTGGTCTAAACTAAAATGTTGCCACTTGTCAGGAAAAATATCAAAAAATTTCCTTACGTAGCAGGAAATTGCATTGCAATGTAGAATATTATGGCAAAATAACTATTATTTGCAATAGATAGATAAAAACTGGATTATTAAATTACTAAAGCACACCATTTTGTTGCTGGAAATTATTCTCGGCAAATTGATATGGAAGGTGATAAATTGCGACTAAAAATAGAGCTGACTGCTACTGAGAATATTAGGCTACCAATACATTATAATCATTTGGTACAAGCCATGATTTATCAGAGCATGGACAGGGAATTTGCTGAATTTCTTCACGAGCATGGCTATGAAGTAAATAAACGTAAATTTAAGCTGTTTACGTTTTCTCGCTTGCTTGGCCAATACAAAATATTGGGTTCCGAAATACTATTTTCGCCTCCCATAAACCTTATTATTGCGTCCCCTCTTAAGGAGTTTAGCCAGTATTTATTAAATGGTTTGTTAACTCTGGGCGTAATCAGATTAGGAAAAAGTGAGCTATATATTAAAAAAGCTGTGATGGAGGCTCCGGAAGCTAAAAGCAAAATCACCATAAAATTGTTATCACCGGTAGTTGCCTATAGCACACTTTTAAAACCCGAGGGGGGAAAATATACCTGTTATTTTCAACCAGGGGAGCAAGAGTTTGTGCGATTGGCAGAAGAAAATCTGCGAAGAAAATATCAAGCTGTTTATAAATGTGAGCCTCCGACCGGGGAAATTCAAATCTGGTGCTTAAGACCGCCCCGCTTGAATCTAATAAAATACAAAAATTTCACTATTAAAGGTTATTCCGGGATTTTAAAAATGCAGGGACCCCAACCTTTGCTCCAAATGGCTATAGATGCCGGCCTAGGTTCAAAAAATAGTATGGGATTTGGCTGTGGTGAGTTGATTAATAAACCTGAAAAAAATAAAAAAAACATGCAGCCCGGTTACAAAAAATGAAGTATTAAAGGGGGAAATAAGTTGGAAGTTGAGTTTAAAAAACATGGTCATTTCTGGTTAGATTGTGGTTTAACGGGATTAATAAAAATGCTCGAGCAAGTAGATACGGAAAATATTGATATTAAGGTTAAGGATAATGCATTAAAATTGTGCGGCAAATCAGAAGATATAAAAATTGCTCTGGAGAAAGCTTTTAATTTACTTGTAGATAAATACTACAATTTATCCACGAAAAAACAAATCGAAGACAAGTCATCCTACAATTTTTATTATGATACCAATAAGGATGAATTTATTGCCTTTCCCAAAAAAAAGTCGGTAGGCATAGCAGAAATAATTTTTAACAAAGCAGCAAGGCCAACTAAGAAAATGATTAAATGGAAAAACAAAAAAAAGGGTATTCTGCCGGATGGTTACCAGCATCTGCAGGAAAGGATGGAGAAATTTGTTAGTGAAAACAATCTAAAAATAACAACCTCTGGTTTGTTGGTGGATGGGCCTAATGCTGTGCGACCTAAATTTAAGGTTGCAATAAACGCTAGAAAAAAGGGAAAACGTTGTTATTTATGTGGAGAAGAGGCAGGAAGTCTTGAGGATGCTAACCAAACCATTTTTCCCTTTATTACTGGCTCATCAGGAATATTATCATTTAACTCCAATGCGGGGAATCCGGAAAAGATTTGTTGGAAATGTTCCTTGATAGGAAAGTTTGTTCCGGTTGTTGGTTTTTATTCAACTCAAGGAAGGAGCTTATCCATTTTCCTTCCTTACTCGCCTTCATTACAAAAAATGTGCGAAGCCCATGATTTATTGGAAAGCACTAAGTATAGAGATGACAATCTTTTTCGGAATTATAATCATCCATTGGGTGGCTATTACCAACATCATTATGAAATCACATATGCTTTTTTGTACACATTGTATGACAAATGCTTGATAAATCAAACAGAAACAGACATAGATGAAATAAACCTTGATATAGAAGCAGTACTGGATCTAACATTTAACACTGCTCCTTTAGAGTTTTATGTGATTCAAGCTAAAAAAGAAGGGGATGCTTTTGCCGGGAAAATGATCTGGCCATTCAAAGAAACTCTTTATTTCTTCCGCTTAACGGAAAAAATTGAAAAAGCAATAGGAACTAGAATGAGAGAAGTTTTGAGTTATTGTGTTGACTACGAGGCGTCAAAAAATGAGCATAAAACATTAATCCGTAACAGGATTTGTGAGCGCATCTTAAAAAAACAATCAATCTTGGATCTGGTTGAAAAGCATGTGTTTCACACTAATACAACTTATTTCAAGCCGTTATTTGAAATGGTTTTGGTTTATGAATTATTACTTAGGGAAGGTGATAGCTTGTTTAAAGAAGAACAGGAAGCGGCGGTAAGTTTGGGTAAGCGTATCGGGAGCGCAGTAGGCAACAGTGGGGGGAATAAAGGAGATTTATACGCTCTCAGAAGATGCCGACGAAAAGTAGATTTTTTAGAACAATTAAATCGCCTGCAGTTTAGGCTTGGAAGCGAGTTTATTATTCCCAAAGATGTTTATGAAGGGAAACTAACGGACGAAAATTTTCAAGAATTTAAACAATTTTGTCTGATTGCGGCGTTAAATGCTTATAATGCCGTAATGAATGAAAAGAAAAAAAAGAAGGGAGCATAGAAAATGAAAAATGCCAAAGCTTTAACGATAACTTATTTAAGTACAATATCTTTGTCTAGTCTTAACGGGGCGGATAAGGTGGCAGATAATATCTCCAGCATTAAGAAATTTTCTCGGGGTACTGATGAATACCCTTATGGCTCTGCCCAATGGGTAAGAAGAGCATTGCGGGAACAACTTGGAACTATGGGATGGGCGCTGTCGGAAGGAAAAGCTTCAAATATTGCAAAAGGCGCGGCCACAACGATGCAAAAACCTGACATCTATATTGATGATGATTTGTTCGGATACATGGGCACGGAAAAAACTGAAGGCGAAAAGGGAACTGCTACCAAAAGAACATCGCCAGTACGGGTATCACCATTAATTTCACTATGTAAATATGAAGGGGATCTAGATTTTGGTACTAATTATATGGGAGTAAAAGATCAGGGAGATCCCAATATCTTTGAAACAGAAATACATTCCGGCATATACCGAGGGTCAATTTTAATTGAATTAGACCGTGTTGGTTGTGGTGAAGGTTTTGAAAAAGATCTGCCTGCAGATGAGAAAGCCAAGCGGGTTAAAGCTCTTCTTGATGCAATCAAAAACTTATGGTCTACCGGCAGGCAGACACGCTTTCTAGCGGATATTTCGCCTAAATTCGTTGCAGCAGCAATTATGAAAGTAAAAAACCCAATCTTTTTAGAGGTCGTTTTACCCCAGGGCAATTCAATTAAATTTGATTTGCTGCAAGAAACCTTAAATGACTACAAAGAAGAGATAATTGATTATGTTTTAGGTGCCAAAAAAGGAATGTTTGAGAATTTACCTGAAGAAGTTTTGCCAACCGGAGAAGCATTTGCGAAGATAAAAGCTTGGATTGATGAACATTACTTAGAGAAATAGGGTGGAAAAATGTATTGTTTTAGTCTTAAGGCATACTCTGAAACTGCTTCTTTTCGGTTGCCGGAAACCCATTCCTTTCAAAAATCTTTACCCCTACCGCCCTTAACTACAATAATTGGACTGTTAGGTGCAGCGCTAGGTTTATCTTTTGCTGAAAGTATGGAATTTTATCACAATAACAATATAAAAATTGGCGTAATCGGTAAAAGTCAAAGTCGGACTAATGACTTGTGGAAATACAGGAAGATAAAAAGTCAAGAAACGGTATCAGCAGTTTTAACTAGAGAAATATTATTTGGATTGGATCTAGAAATTTTTATCGCTACAGAAAATGAAAAGATTACTAGCAATATTCGAGATGCCTTTATCGATCCTTGTTATGCCTTAACTGCAGGGTGTAGTGATGATTTACTTAAGATAAAAAAAGTTAGACCTGTTATAGTAACCAATCCGGAACCTTTATATGATTTTTCCTATACAGTTCTTCCAGGCGACCAAAGCAATAATTATGAAGCAAATATTGATATAGACAAAATACCTTTAGAAGTAGAAATTTATACCCCCCAGGTATTCCTTTTGCCAGTTGAATTTGACTTTACCGATAAAGGACGGCGTGTAAAGCGAAGAGAACACTTTACTTTTATTGATGTTCCGGTAAAATTGATCAAACCGGTTTTAGGTCTTAAATATGGCGATAAGAGTGTGGCTTTGTTATGACAATTTATTATGCTAAACCATATCAAACTTATAGGGAACATTTAGATGCCGTATATAATGCTTGGAAAGAAATAATAGAGTATAAAAGACCACTAATTGAGCGTTTGTCAGAAGTATACGGTTTTTCTGTTGAACGCTTTCTAAAAGGTTCTTTAATGACGGTAGTTCTTCATGATATTGGAAAAAACATTGAACCATTTCAAAAAATGATGGATGCTGTAAGAAACAAAACTAAATTTGATCGCAGAAAAAACTACCGTCATGAATTAATCTCCTTTAATTTGGCTTTCAGAGCCTGGGCAGAATTAAATAAGGCAAACAGATACTCTTCATATCCTTTGGAAGCCTTAGCTGTAGTTGGGCATCATCGTCCAATTGACTATGATTTATCATCTTATCAACGGGAAAAAATATCTGATTTGCCTCAAGTTTATGAAGAAGGGCTCCAAAAAGCTCTTCTTTATGCAGAAGAAATTTTTACAAGTGAGGGGTGGCAATTTCCCTATTTAAACCAGAAGTTTGCCAAAGCAAATGCATTGAAGGAGCTAAAAAAACTATTCAACTATTTGCCGGCTTTGTTCAAAAAAGAAAATTATAGTAGAGTACGGGCTTTATTTGTATTAATGAAAGGCATACTGCTTTATGCCGACTGGCTTGGCTCGAGTAGTAATAAAGTTTTCTACAGTGTCAAAACAAAAGAAGAGCAAATAATAGATGTTTTAAATAAAAGATGCAAAGAAAAAAATATAAACTTTAAAGGTTTATCAAAATTTCAGCAAAAATTATCTCAAACAAACGGAAACGCCATTGCCGTAGCACCTACCGGCAGTGGTAAGACGGAAGCAGCGATTTTCTGGGCACTAAAGAACTTAAAAGACATGGGTGGTGCAAAAATAATCTATCTTCTCCCGACCATGGCTACAGCTAACAGCATTTGGTCAAGGTTATGTGCTTTTTTTGGTGAAGAGAATGTCGGATTAACACATTCTTCTGCTAATTTAATATTTGAATCAGAGATTGATGATGATACAAGTGAAAATGAGGAAAAGAGAAATTTACTATTTGATCAAACATTCATTAGACCGGTAACTGTGGGAACGGTTGATCAGTTGCTAACCGTAGGCTTTAATTTGGGAAAATGGGCCATAAAAGAACTTAATGCAGCTAACAGTGTTATTGTTCTTGATGAAATTCATGCTTATGATGGTTGGACGTTAGGACTAATTGTCTCAATGGTAAAAAATTTAGCCCAGTTAAGAACGCGATTTTTATTAATGAGTGCCACAATGCCGGAAAGTATTATCGCATTATTTCAGAAAGTTCTGCCGAATTCCGCGATCGTTAAAGATACAGAGCTGCTAAATAAAAAAAGAAGCAAATATTTTACGAAAAATAAATTAATAGAAGAAGATATAGACGCAATTAAAGATGCTGTTAAAAAAGGCTATAAAACCTTGGTTGTCGTTAACACGGTGGAAAAGTGCCAAGCACTAGCGCAAAAGTTAATGGACTATAATCCTGTATGTTATCATTCGCGGTTTATTGCTAAAGACAGAAAAGCCATTGAAGAGTCAATTGAGAAGGCAAGGCTTGTAGTTGCCACTCAAGTAATTGAAGTAGCTTTAGATATTGATTTTGACTGGCTTTTTACAGAATGTGCTCCGCCGGATGCTTTAGTGCAGCGGGCAGGGCGAGTTAATCGGCGTAGAGATCCTAAGAAGGACAGCAGAATTTTTATTTATAAAGCTGATGCCAAAACGGAAAAAATTTATAATCCCATCAATTCCCCTAATATTGTAGAAAAGTCTTTTGCTGAATTCAGGCAAGCACATCCTGATTTAAAAGAAAAAGATCTGCTGGCAATTGTTGAGAAAGTCTATAAAGAAAATCCTGTTGAAAAGCGGGAAGGATTTAAGGAAGCATTACAACAGTATGAACAAAGCCAAATATCCCGCTTGGCTATTTTAGATAATGTGCCACCTTTTGATAAATATGAAAAAACCAGAATTTCGTATTATGAAACATTAAGTGTAATCCCAATTTGCTTTTTCTCCGAAGTTCTCAATTGTTTACCAAAAGAGAGAAAGTGGTATGAGGTAAAAATTCCGTATTGGTATGCAAAAAAACATGCACATCCGCACGATGGAATATTATTTTGTCATTTAACTTATGACAAAAAACTAGGGGCGATTTTAAGTTGGTAAACAACTATAGCTGTAAAATATTTTTGAACAAATTTGCGCAAATTATTTTTAACACCTAGCAGTTTCTAAAAATGGTTTCCCTGTGCTTTCGTCAATAATTCCTAGGTCTGATTCTATGGTTCTTTTTAATCTGTAATTTCTTGTGTTTTAAGTACCTGTATCAAATCGGCCATAGTGATAAAACTGACTTTATAGCTTCTGTGCACTGCTTCTAAGCCAAGTCCGGTAGCAATAAAAGTTTTACCTACACCTGGAGGGCCAAGCAGGATTCTTGTTCTCGGCCTCTAAAAGCATTTCCTCAAGTATGTTAGCAGCTTCTTTAATGTGCAGCGTTTTCATATGCTGCTTTAGTTTCGTCGATTGTGGCATTGTTTCTCCTCACTTAAAATTTGCTGAAAAACTTTAATCACAGTTTGGCTGTCTACATCTTTAACAGTTATTCTAGTTGGTACCGGTCTTAAGTGTTTTTTCTCCTCTAAAAACACTTCAGCCGGTATTTTTTTGTCGTATTATGCTTTTTGCCGGATAACTTTTTACTTTAATGCTTTGTACGAATAAGGCTCGCCCGAACAAGGGCTTCAGTATCTTAACCTGCAGGAAAAACTGCTCCGTTTATTTGATGAGGACTGCAAAAAATTAAACACGGCAGGAAAATGCAAAATGCCATTGCTAAAGCTGGGGCACTAAAAATGCTTGACCGTAAAGAAGAATGTTATGAACGCTTTTGTATTTTGTAGAGATAGCTAAAACTGCTCAACTCATAGACGATGAAAGGCACCAGGTCTCAGCACTCAATGGCTTTTTTAGGAATGTAGAGGAAATAGAGCCGCATTTTCGCTTTACGGATGTTAAAGGGTATGCTTTACAGATGCTGCAAAAATTTGCGAATTATTTTGGCGAAGGGAGTAGTTTAGCAATTTAATTAAAGAATTGGAATACTAACCAACGTGAAGAGCAGTTGCTGAAAATATAAGGCACCTTTAAGCGGGGTATTTTTTGTGTAGATTTATAGCAAAAGCAGCCGCTGGTTGGAAATGCAAACCAGCGGCTGCTTTTTTGTTTGGTTGTTTTGGCCGGCGATTATTATTGATTGCTTAGAATGCAGGTGCTTACGGCAAGTCGGGTTCATACCAGGTTGCAGTGGCACCAAAGACAAGACTGTCAGGGTTTCCCGGGAAAAGACCAGAGGCGACAAAATGTAAAGCCATGGTACTGCCGGGAGGCAGCACTACTTCTCCGTTGAAATTCAATTGAAAGGAATGAAGATTCTGGTACAAAACAGTGACAATGT
>JAAYMK010000165.1 GCA_012521405.1 Bacillota bacterium | reverse complement strand
TACGTGAGCAAACTTATTTGTAACTGGACATTTGTTTGTGTGCAAATTTGCAAAGTTTGTTTTCGAGTTGCCGAACCGTCACAGGTTTCAATACCTTTGACGGTTTTTTTTATATTTCATAAGCGTGTGAAATCTGCATATTTAAGTTCCGGAGATGGGAGAGTAGAATATGAAAAATTTAATTTTTATCAATGGCACTATGGGCGTAGGGAAAACGGCAACCTGCAGGAAATTGCAAAAACTTTTGCCAAACTGTGTTTTTCTGGATGGGGATTGGTGTTGGGATATGTCTCCTTTTATCGTGAATGCTGAAACCAAAAATATGGTGGTTGATAATATAAGTTATCTATTAAATAATTTTCTTGCCTGCTCAGTGTTTGAAAATATTATTTTTTGTTGGGTGATGCATGAGCAAAGTATTATTGATGATCTGCTGTCCAGGTTAAAAAAACAAAATTATAGGTTATACAAATTTTCTCTTGTATGTTCGGAGCAAGCATTAATTTCACGGATTACAAAGGATATAAAAATGGGTATAAGAAGTGAAGATGTTATGGAAAGAAGTATAGCTAGATTAAAAAATTACTTTCATTTGGATACATATAAAATCGACGTAAGCAACATTTCTGCCGAAGAAACCGCAGACATAATATTTAAACAGATTATGACTTGATTACAAATACATTTGGAGGTTTACGGGAAGAAACGGCAAGTAACTGTATACCCTGCTTGCATAACGGGAAGATTATAGCTGCGTGAAGAAGCTTATATACTCTGTTAACATATAGAGGCTCACCCATATGCTACAATTACGTAAAAAGGCGGTATGCATAATGCTACTTAAGGGAAAAACAATTGCTCTTTTTGTGGAAGATGAATATGAGGATAATGAATATTGGTACCCGTATTATCGCATGCTTGAAGAAGGCGCACGGGTAGAGACAGTGGCGCCGGAGAAGAAAAAGTACTATAGTAAAAACGGAGCCCCGGCGGAGGCGACCATGACCGCGGACGAAGCTAAAAATTGCAGTTTGGATGCATTAATCATTCCCGGAGGATATGCACCCGACAAAATGCGTCGTTCAAAAGCCATGGTGGAACTGGTAAAAAAAATATCTGAGGAAGGTAAACCTGTGGCTTCAATTTGCCATGGACCTTGGATGATGGCATCGGCCGGTATTTTAAAAGGGAAAAAGGCTACGTGCTTCTTTTCCATTAAGGACGATGTGATCAACGCCGGAGCGCACTATCTTGATGCAGAGGTAGTCCAAGACGGTAATCTGATCACATCCCGTGTTCCTTCGGACCTGCCGGCGTTTTGCCGTACAATTATTCAAGCATTGCAATAAAAACAGCCGCACAAACTGAAGGAAGCTTTTTATAAAAACGAGGGCGCAATCTTCGCACCCTCGTTTTTAATTCCTGCTAAGGCAAAAAGCAGCATAGATCCCCACACCGGACCTTCCGGAATGCCGGTGTGGCACCATTAGCCAGAACAGATACATGCACCAAAATTACCTTGACAGATACCCTGGAGGTGTATTATTTGTTTTCACGCCATAGTTGTAATATAATTAGGGGAAATCATAGAAATATATCTGCTAGCAGGAGGAAAGAGCAAAATGAAGCATTTGCGCAAGAAAGTTATTGCTGCCCTAGAAAGTATGAATATCCAATATGAGATTATTGAACATCCAGCTGTGTTTACGATAGATGAAATAGATAAATTAAATATTGACAGTAATAATGAAATTGTTAAAAACTTATTTGTTCGCGATGATAAAAAGAAAAGATATTTTTTGATCGTTCTGCAAAAAAATAAGCAAGTAAATCTGAAAGAAATTAGAAATGAAATAAATTGTGGGCGGTTAAGTTTTGCCTCAGAAGAAGACTTAAATAGGTATCTGGGATTAAGTAAAGGTTCTGTATCTCCCTTTGGAATTTTAAATGATATTGATTGTAGAGTAGAGGTGGTTTTTGATAAGGATATTTTATCATTTGAACGTATTGGGGTTCATCCAAATGATAATACAGCAACTGTTTGGCTTAATCCTCAAGATTTAGAATTTATGATAAAAGCTCACGGAAACAATCTTATCTATCTCAATATTTAAGATGATAATAACTACTTAAACCGTCAAAGGGTTTTAATCTTTGGCGGTTTTTTTGGTGCATGTTGTAGAATAAAGATAATTGCTTTTAAGGCTTACTTTAAATCTTAGTTAGTGTAAAATTACTATAGGTTTTTGAAGGAAAAATCTATTTAAAATAGAAAGAGGAACCTCACATTCTAGCAGAATGAATACCCCCTAAAAGGAGGCGGAGGTTCCTCATGGATGTAATTC
>JAAYMK010000164.1 GCA_012521405.1 Bacillota bacterium | reverse complement strand
CGAATTACATCCATGAGGAACCTCCGCCTCCTTTTAGGGGGTATTCATTCTGCTAGAATGTGAGGTTCCTCTTTCTATTTTAAATAGATTTTTCCTTCAAAAACCTATAGTAATTTTACACTAACTTGGTTCAGCCATGTCTTTGCCAAAAACAACAGAGATTAAATTAAAATCTTATCATATTTGCCAATTACAACCTTGGCACGACAAACAAACTTCTGCAAAAACTTTTTCTACCAACAAGCATTGCAAATAGAGTTATTGTATGGTAAATTATAAGTACAACAGGTATATACAGGTTAGTACAAGCAGCGCTAGTTTTGGCTAATAATAAACTGCCGGTATCTAAATGAAATTTTGAGACGAGGAGGTCTCGCAAAATGACTACAATGATTTTAAAGTTAAAAGAAGTTGTTACCGCCAATAAGGATAATGTTAAAGCTTCAAAAAAATTTAGCAATAGAGCCAGAAAACGTTTTGCCGCAGGTACGAGCATGGAGGGCTTTAGCTATGCAGCTGCAATGGTTCCCTTCAAAATTATCGGCCTGTAGATGAAGCAACATCCGCAGCAATGGACATGAAAGCAAAACCGCACCGGTCAACGCCGGTGCGGTTTTGTTTTTTTTGTTATTTTTGCCGCTTTCCTATACAATTTGGTCATATTTTGTATTATAATATTGCCGTTAATTGAATTTTTCCTCAATTTTAAATAGGCAGACTCGCTTGCAGGACGAGGGTGCCAAGCCACGGGCCTACAGTGATGCTCTGGCAGCAGGACTGCCGAAGTAGGAACTGCCTGCTTACGGTAAGCAGGCAGTTTTGTTTTCCGCAAAAGTCTCACCAGGCAAGCACCGCCAATTTACTCACTAAACAGCAAAGAGGTGAACTTATGAATTCTTTTTATTACATAGAACGCACTATTCTTTTTTTGGTAGCCGTCGTTATTCTTATTGGCATTGTCAGTCCCAGGACAATTTGGATGCTGGACATAGGCTTTTTGATTAAAGGTGCGGAACCCACCAAAGCTGCCCTGGTTGTCACAAGAATTATCTCCATTTTAGCCGCCATTTTACTGGTCGTCTTGGTAAAAGAATTCTTCTAAATACATACGAAAGCTCTTCATTAAGTTTTGCAGACCTTTTCCATAGTCCAGCAGGGTCGCGGCAAAGGATCAGCGCAGCACTGTAGGCCAAGAGAACACCCGCCTGAATTAACCGGGCGGGTGCTTTATCTTTCGGCTTTCCGGATTAAATGGTCCACTCGCCATGAATTATGCCAGCCAGGTACCATTGTCCTTCTTCTTGCTCAAAGACAAGGCGCAAGCTGCGCCAATCCATACCGTCATAACCTTCGGCAAAACCTGTGAAATGAAATTCAATAAAAGTACCATCCGGATAAGCTTCAGTCACATTGTCGACGGTGTTGCCGGAACCGATGGGGGTATTAATCCCTATCAGATGAGGATTAAGGAAATCTTCATCATAAACAAATTCTTCATAATAATCATTAAAGGTTAGCTCAATGGGCTCCCCAATACCATCATATACACCCCAAGTATACACAGTGGTGTCCTCACTTAACTTTGCTACCTGTTGCGCGTCAAAAACTTGGTCATTTTCCACATCTACAAAAAAATAGGGACTAAAGCGCAAACCTTTTTGGGGGTGGACCAAATCTGCCAATTTGGCCATATTTTTATTTTTAATTAACGCCATGGCATTTAAAGCTGCATTTAATACATGAGAAGATGCATCAGTAAAATTCTTTAATTGTGCCTTTAGCTCCTGATTCTCTGCTTCCAAATCTTTCATGCGGGCATTTAAAGTTTCTATTTGTGCAGTTAGTTCCTCCTTGGTATTAGAATTCTGTTGCTGGGCGCAAGCCGTTAAAATTAAAGCGGCAGCAATGGCAAGCATGATAAAAATGTTTAATTTTTTACTCATAGAATCCTCCTGAATATTATTAAGCTAAAATTTGCTTCCGGCAGAAAAGCAAACGGAAAAATGGCAATACGCTTATTATCATGCATAATACTATATTACCCTTTTATTTACAAGTGATACAACCTGACGGGGACATGGAACCGTGAACAAGGCTAAAGCAAAAATAATCCCCTCCCGGGTATAAAAAACCCGGAAGGGGATTATTATAAGGACTTTCATTATTATGCTGCTTCATATTCAGATTTTTCCGTGTCTTCATTAAGTTTTTCCTGAAAATCTATGTTTTCTCCATTGTTAGGTAAGTCATCCATTGTATCTATTGCTTCATAATCGGCTTTTATGGCACTATTGAAATCAGCCAGCGCCTTTTCCAGGGCTTGAATGGCGGCATCAATCTCTTGCTGGGTTGCGGCAGTGGCTTTGGCAGCCAAAGCGGCGGAAATGGCCTCTTCCAGCGCTTGCATTTCTTCCGGCGTAACCCAGTAAGCATCTGCCGGCACATCCCGGCCGTCTTCACTAACAATAACATCTGCCTTGGCGGCTTCCGCTTCCTGGATGGCAAGGTCGATGCCCATTGTATCCAAGCCTGCTTCCACAACCGGATTATCAAGGCATTCGCATTTCAAGCCGGCACAATCGCAGTATTCGCTGCCGCAACAATCTTCTTCAACACAGAGGCCGCAAATTTCACATTTAGCACATTCCGTGCAGCTTGCCGCGCTTATAGTACTGTCGGCAAACGGCGGATACAGGATAAGGTATGAGGCGCTGCCGCTGGCACTGTAGAACCAGGTGCCGGGCACAAATGCATCTTTTATCGCTGCGAAGGCCGCGGCACTGGTAATGGAACTGCTGGCAAGAGGCGCTTTT
>JAAYMK010000163.1 GCA_012521405.1 Bacillota bacterium | reverse complement strand
TGCCTGAAGCCAGTGAACACGAGAAAAAGCATTCCACACTTGCTTTTATCATTGGCATTGCTTTCGCCTTCGGGATGATGTTTACCCATCATCATTAATGGTTTTTACATATACATTTGCGTGATAAAATTGTGGTACAAAGTAATTAGCAATTCTAAACAGCCAATGGTTATTAAATCATTAAGGTAAATTAATTACACGTCTAAATTAAGAAGTGGAGAAGTTTCATGAAAATTATAAACATGACTCGTTTAGATAAAACACAGATAACCCAGGCAGCACAAATATTGACTGATAGCATCCCAATTGCCTGGCCAACACTCCAACACGCTCTGGATGAAATAAAAGGGCTCCTGATTCCGGAAAACACCTTGCTTGCGGCAGTTGAAAATGAAATTGTGGTCGGTTGGGGCGGTATACTTGCTCCCATTTATAACGGAAATGTTTTTGAACTACATCCACTGGTTGTTCGTAGTGATAAGCGAAACCAAGGTATTGGCAGAGCAATCGTAACTGCTCTTGAGGAAGAGGCGAAAAAGCGAGGTGGCTTGACAATATATCTAGGCGCGGATGATGAAAGAGGAGACGGCGAAACATCACTTGCCAATGTTGATTTGTATGATGATCTGCCGGGAAAAATAGCCGGTTTCACTGCCGGTACACATCAATCCGGATTTTACTTAAAGCTGGGATATAAAATTATTGGGGTTATGCCGGACGCAAACGGAAGAGGTAAACCGGATATATTTTTCGGCAAACGACTGTAAAGAATGAGGCGGTCGAATTTTGCTTTGGTGGTGGAAATGGCAATAGAAGTAGGCAAGCTGGACAAAACAACTTTTTCCCCATAATATTTTTTTGTTATTATTAATATGTTATTACAAATTAATTTGCCGGCAATTTATAGCAACTTTGACATACTTACAGTGACCTGCATCACATACTTCTAGCCCCTTGAACCTTATACTCTAGTTAAAGGAGGGGTTAATATGAACACTGCGATGATTAAACGCCAACATGAAGATATCCTAGCCCTTATCGATGAGATTGACGATTCTTTAGATCCTACATATCTGCAAGAGAATGCCTTTCAAGTTTCATTAAAGTTAGGATCACTTGCCGGGAAGTTAATGATTCATCTCAATACTGAAGATCAGCATCTCTATCCAAGATTGTTGGCAGATGATAATTCTGCTGCCACCACAAAAAGGTTTATTACTGAAATGGAAGAAATAACGAAAGTATTTAATAATTATAAAACCAGATATAATTCGGCCAATGCCATTAAAGAAAATATTGTTCGTTTCATCTCCGAAACGGAAAACCTTTTTAACGCCCTTAGAAAAAGAATTGAAAAAGAAGAGTCGCAACTTCTGCCCTTACTAAAATAGTAATTTTCTAGGTGACAAAAAATAGCGTGAGCACTTTTGCATCACGCTATTTTTTGTCGGTTAGTAAACTGGGCTTTCTTTTTTTAGGGCAAGAAAAGTGAAAGAAATATCTTATGCGACAAGTTGAGGCAAATATTGACAAAGTATGCTACATGTGATAAGCATTAACATAAGAATTTTTTATAGCATATTAAACAGAGGTGAATTGGATGAAAAGAATACTGGTCGTTTTCATAATCATAGCCATGGTTTTTGCAATTTCCGCCTGTTCCCCCAAAGCCGAAAACACACCTATTGAAGGAGAATTTAATTCGCAAGCAACAGTAAAACAAGAATAAATCAGACTTCTGCCCTTGTGATTTCCTTTCCGGAAAAGCGCGAGGGTATTTTTTTACATCTTGACTCTCACGTTGCGTTATACTTTATAGTAGATAACGAGGGGAGACAGTAAAGATGAAAGTAAAGGAAGTAGCCGAGCTGGTCGGCATCAGTGTGCGTACGCTGCATCATTATGATGAAATTGGCTTATTAGGGCCGGAGAAAACCGCCAATTCCGGTTATAGAGTGTACTCTGAAAAAGATCTTGAGACTTTACAGCAAATATTATTTTTTAAAGAACTGGGTTTTTCCTTGAAGAAAATTAAAGAAATTATCCATAGTCCTTCCTTTGACCGGCAAAAGGCGCTTGAGGCACAGCATCGAATGCTTCTGGAGAAAAGAAGAAGGCTGGATCAGATGATTAGGACCATTGAAAAAACGATTAAACATGCAAAGGAGAAATAAAGATGACAGAGAAGGAGAAGTTTGCAGGCTTTGATTTTAGTCATAACCCCTATGAAAAAGAAACAAGGGAGCTTTGGGGAGATGAAGCAGTAGACGCATCCAATGCCAGACTGGCTAAAATGTCTGAATTTGAGAAAAATGAATTTGCCGATCAGTTTAAAGCCATCTTTGAAAAATTAGCTGCTCTCCGCCATCTTCCTGCCGATACCAAGGAAGCGCAAGCAGCAATAAAAGAGTGGCACGGTCTTATAAGTAATTTTGGCAATTACCCCCTGGAGGCTTTTAAAAATTTAGGGCAAATGTATGTTGAGGATGAACGTTTCACAAAAAATATTGATCAATTCGGTTCGGGCTTGGCCAAATTTATGCGCGATGCCATGGCTGTTTATGCAGAAAACAACAAATAAATAATCATAGCACAGGCCGGTTTGCCTGTGCTATGATTTTTAATGATTCACGCGGCTAAAGTTTGAATGGAATTAGCAGGTAGCCCCTCCAACCATATGGAGATTTGCCTCAAGGATTTCTTGTTTTCTGTCTAAGATTTCATCTGCTAATAACTGTGCTTCAACATTGGCAAAGCCTAATCTGGCGATGGTATCGGCAAAACGTTCTCCTGTCATGCCCTGTTCCCTGTAAAGCAAGATGGCTTTTTCAATGACGCCTAAGAGTTCTTCTTCATCGGTAAATAATTTATTTAAACTTTCACCGCGATTTACTTTTTTGCCCCATCTGCCGCCAATGGCAATTTTATATCCTTGTTCTCCCTCTTCAATGGCATCAAAATGACATTTTCCAATGCAGCGGCCACAATTATTGCAAAGTTCTTCATCAATATTTAAGATGCCGTCAACTATTTGGACTGCCTCCATGGGACAGGCAGCAACTACAGAACATTTTTTGCAGCCCATGCAGAGATCCTCTTCAAAAATTGGCTTCATTTGGCCGATAACACCTAAGTCGTTTAAATCAGGTTTAATACAGTTATTGGGGCAACCGCCCACGCCAATTTTAAATTTATGCGGCAATCTGACAGTTGCATAGCCTTTATAAAATCTTTCATGGATTTTCTCCGAGAGAGCAAAGGCGTCAATTAAACCGTATTGGCAGGTAGTTGCCTTACAGGAAACAATAGGCCGTACTTTAGAGCCGGTACCCCCTGTTTCAAGGCCTTCCCTGGCAATATAGGCTCTGAAATCTTCTATTTTGTCATAGGGAATACCGGGAACCTCAATCGTTAACCTGGAAGTAAAGAGAACATTGCCATTGCCGAATTTCTCTGCAGCTTCTGCTACACATCTTTGTTGCGCTGCCGTTATTTTTCCGTTAACCGTAATAATTCTGCCATTAAAATTATCTGTTCCCCTGTTTCTCAGAAACCCCAACGCTTTTACTGCTTTTTCTTGTTCCGGTGTAACCTTTAATGTTGCCATTTTTAGCACCTTCCTCGATTATATTTAATTTACAGGTTAATTTCGTTAAAAGTTGTGCCGCCTTCAAGGACTAATGTGTTTGTATAACCAAAACTTTTCAGTCGTTGTTGCAGCATATATGCTCTTTTGCCTTTAGTGCAGACTAATAAAAGCTTGTCGCTTTTGGCAAATTGCGGCAATTCGCCATGAACTTTAGCCAAGTCTACAAAAGGCACCCCTGCTATACCGGGAGTGACGGCTGTATCAATTACCTGGTAGCCTTCAGCTTTACCTGCCTGATATTCTCTGGGAGTAAGGGAATGAAGATCACCATTAATTTTATTCAGTAAGATATTGACTGTATGAGAGAAGGGATGAATTGCCGTTGAGAAAGGTGGCGCATAGGCAAAATCTAAATCTTTAATCTCATCTAAAGTAGCATTTAAAGCTATAGCCATTACTGCCATATCTACCATTTTGTCTACTGCACCTTTGCCCAGTACTTGCAAGCCCAATAGTTTTTTCGTGTTTCTGTCGGCAATCATTTTCACAATGAAATTGCCGGCATCTGGATAATAATGAGCTTTATCGTCAACTACCGTGACCACAGTTGCCACATCATACCCTTCAGCTTTAGCGGCATCTTCCGTTAATCCGGTTTTAGCCACATTTAATTTGGGTAGTTTAACTACGGCAGTACCCAGTACACCTTTAAAGCCAATATTATTGCCGTTTAGATTCTGTGCCAAAATTCTTCCTTCTATATTGGCAGAAGACCCCATGGGGGAGTAAGCTTCTTTGCC
>JAAYMK010000024.1 GCA_012521405.1 Bacillota bacterium | reverse complement strand
TTTTTGGCGGCGGCTGGTGCAGCGAAGAAGATTGCGCAAGGTGCTAGGAATGCGATAGTGAAGTATTTTAAGTAAGAAAGAAGAACCCCCGGCTTAGGCCGGGGAATTTATTTTTTTTATAATGTTAGTAATAAAAAAAAAAACTATATAATGTTTTAGATAGTTAAAGAAGGAATTTTTTTATTATTGTAGAATTGGAACAACCTCTATCGTGATTTATGCCGATATTTCTCAATACTTATTGTGACCTTCTCCTGATACGGTTCGCCTCCACCAGCACAGATCACAATCGTAGCTCGATTGTGTTAGCATAGACGACAACCTAAAAGTATAAGCCCGGAAGTGCATGCACTCCGGGCTTATACTTTTTATTTCTCCTTGCCGTGATAAGCAAGGTAGTGTTGCTGCAATTCCTCTTGCAGATCTCTTAAACAAGTCGGTAGCTGGTTTAAACACATTTCAAAGACAACGCATTTGCGGCAATCGCCGAAATTTGGACACTTTGTATTCCAGCAATCGCATTCGAATTGATCCGCTTTGCGGGCAGTAGCCATAGCCACACGCATTTCCCTAGGTGTAACTTTCGGCGGATTTTCTCTCCATTTATATTTGTTCGGCTGTGCCAGTATGTTTTTTACTTTTTGCATTAAAGTGCATCCTTTCATCAGAATAATCAATATGTTATGCTTGTTCGTTGTGTTCCTTTGTGCCAAAACGCAGGAGCCTTTTATGGCGCCAGTAAAATAATGTGTGAAACACAACTATTTGTCGCGGCTAAAGATAATATAGTGGTCCTCTAATTCTCCCAAATAGGACCTGTGACAAGTGGGGAACTGCTTTAAGCTCAAATGAAAAATTATGCATTTTTTACAATCGCCGAAAAAGACACAATGAGTATTCCAACAATCACATTCCATCTCGTGGGCTTTTTGCGAGCACTTGATTGCTTCACGTAATTCCTCTTTGGAGAATTTATCCCATTCATTTTCCCATTTGTGCCTGTTTGGCTGCTCCAGCACATTCTTTATTTCTATCGGCTCATCGTCATCTTCCATATGCCCAAAAGGATTCATCATTTTTTGAAATTCTGCAACTGCTTCCGGCTTCAGCATGGAAGTAATGAGGTCAATGCGTCTCTTAAAGGCTTCCGGGTCAAAATTACCGTCCTGTGGTGGCTTGAAAAACTCCTCCAAAGCCACTTTCATTTCTTCTTGCTTGCCTTCTTGCGTGCGTTCCATGATAAAATCAATGAACATTTTGGGGCCGTTTCCCATTTGCGTTACTCCTTTATACTATATTTTGCTTAAGTTAGTGTAGAGCCTATAAAGTTGTTTTGTACAAACTGTTTTGCCATAAGTATATATTATATTATACCATAGAGGCCTGATTATTGTCAAAATAATCTCAACTATAACAATATTATGCATGGTTTAAAAGTTAAATCCTTATAAATTATGTGTTTGACAAATAGAAATCATATTATTATTGCCCTCATGGTTTAAGACCTTATCATCTGATTATGGAAAGAATAGCAGCAAAAAAGTTCCACTGTTATTTCAACAGGGAACTTTTTTGCTTTCTTAATCTACCACTTCTTGCTTGTGTCGCCCGCAAGAAGTGGACTTGACTATAGGAATTGGCTACTAACCGAACAATTCTTTGCTTATACGGTCAATTTCTTTGCTTATGGCCTCATAAACGCCGGGGTATGTGCT
>JAAYMK010000023.1 GCA_012521405.1 Bacillota bacterium | reverse complement strand
TCCTGGTGTCGCTGTCGGTATATGATTCCTTCCGGGCCAGCCCTACTGTAGCGCCGGAAGAAGCTGCCAAAACTAGTGAGGTGAGCTTCACTACCGCTGATAAAGGCGAAAGGAAGGATACTCCTACCTTCCGCCTGGCAGTAGACGGTGAAAGCTGGGCGCAAATTGCGGAAGATTGGTCAGTAAGCCTGCCGGATTATCCTTTCCAGCCGCAGCATGAAGTGGCTTTGTTTGCTTTACATGCTGAAGTTCAGGATGTAAGGCTGCAAAATGTGGGTGAGGGGCAGCTTACGGTTGAAGTCCGTGTTAATCCCAAACGGGATTTTTATCAAGTGGTAACTTTACCGGCGGCACAAGTGATGTTGGAGGAAGGAATAGTAACATGGAATTTTGTTGATAAAAAGGGAAATGCTTTAGATCAAATTATCATAGAAAATACGCAAGCAACCATAGCGGAAGAAATTCCGCAAAAATAAAGCAAAGGCATGCCTTTCCAGGTATGCCTTTTTCAATGCTTGTGCTTAATTAAAAAGCTCCGCCAGTAATTTATCTTGTAAGGCAGCCATGTGACTGTAATCCATAGCATCAATATAATGTTTTTCCAAGTGATCATGATTGCGTTTGGCACTGCGGAGCATTTCCACCGCTTTCCCTAATAAGTACCATAGGCGCTCTGTATTTTCCTCACGTTCTCCTGCATACTGTTTTAAAAGTGAAGTTTTGGCATAACGGTTTAAAGCAATGGTAGTCTGCTCTTCAATGCGGTGGGTCGGTTCCAGGGCAAAAGTATGCGGATAAGTAACTTTGACAAAGGCAGTTTTTAAGACGGGAATAATAATCGCATCAAGGCGCTTGGGATCTAAGGGGCAGCAAAAAACTTCCAAATCATGACCTGCCAGTTTGACTGCCTGTCGTATTCTTTCCAGCAAATAAGATTTTCCGGTACCCGGTTCCCCTGTGAGCAAATAAAAACGTTTGACTTTTTGTAAAATGCAGGGGTAATGATTGATAAAACCGGAGGGTGTAATGGCACCGGCAAAGAGCCGGCGTTCGCTTGGGTTTACCTTGGGTGCCGGCAAGGCGGCAGTTAACTGTTGTAACAATTCTTGGGTCATGCGATCCACAGCCCGGTAGTCCATGGCCTGCCCCATGAGCCAGCGCAGTTTTTCCAGAACCACTCCGGCTTCTTTGAGGTACTGGTATGCTTGGGTAAACCAGTTTTTATTTTGACGGTAAAGTTGTTGTATTGTCTCTTTGTAGGGCTTTAGTTTTGCCGTATCCCAGTATTGGCCTAAATCTAAGATTTCATCATAGGCGCCCGGTACTTGCGGATCAAGAATATGCGGAGCAGTACCGTCCACAATGGCAAAACCTAAAGCAGGTATTGATAATCCGTCCAGAGAATCCGGGTCACTGGAGCAGTAGAACAGTTCTACGTCTAAACCGGCCTCCTGGGCTTTACCACTGATTTTTTGCATCAAGGTGGACTTGCCGGTGCCGGCCCCTCCTTTAATCATAATAAAACGTTTTGTTTTTTCCGTGGTTATGTACTGAAAAAGCGAATAAAAACCATACAAGGTATTACTGCCGGCAAAATAGCGCGTGATGGTATTTTTCGGCATGATGCTTCTCCTTTCGTTTATTCTATTTTATAGTATGAAGGGTAAAATTCATTGTGCTTGTCTGAAAAAAGTGTTAAGGCGGCACGGGAATTATTTGCCTCCTTGTGGCGTAAGTGGTATAATGTAAAAGGAAGTGAGGGTGGTTAGATGGAAAACTGCATTTTCTGTAAAATCATTCGGCAGGAAGCACCGGCCGACGTGGTTTACGAAACCGAAGAGCTTTTAGCTTTTAAAGATATCTCGCCTAAAGCGCCTGTCCATGTTTTAGTGGTTCCGAAAAAACACCTGGCTTCATTGGATGATTTGCCCGCAGATGATCTGGAGCTTGCCGGAAAACTCCTCCTCGGTATTAAGGAAGTTGCAGCCCAATTGGGTGTGTCCGGCGGCTATAAAGTGCTGACAAACTGTGGCAGGGCAGCCGGACAAGTGGTGGACCACCTGCATTTTCACATTTTAGCCGGTAAACAATTTGATTTTTAAAGTACCGATTGTGATATGTAAGCAGTTTTAGTTGACAGAGTAGGCGCCACGCGATATAATGCTAAAAGCTTTTATGCAGTGACAATTTTTCTTTTTTCCCGCAGATGCAGGCTGGTAGTGAGGGGAGGGAAAACAGTTGACACAAATCATAGTGGGCAAAAATGAGACACTTGACAGTGCCATCCGTCGTTTTAAGAAGCAATGCGCGCGGACAGGCATTTTAGCTGAAATACGCAAGCGTGAACATTATGAAAAACCAAGTGTAAAGCGTAAAAAGAAATCCGAGGCCGCCCGTAAACATCGGAGGCGGTTTAGTTAAAACTGTGCATAACAGCAGGCTTTTTTGTACGCCTGCTGTTTTATTTCTCTTTAAACTGTTATATAATATTGAAAATAAGTTCTTATCCTGTATGATTCCGGTAAATTTAATTTCCCTTTTGCTAAAGCTCTCACTAGATTGTACAAGGGGGGGAGGAGAAGCCGTGAGCAAAAAGGTTTTTGTGCTGCTTTTATGTGTTGCTTGTGTGTTTGCAGCGCTGGCGCCGTTACCTGCTGCTGCAGAAAACAAACCGCTTGTTTATCTTGTTCCGGTGAAAGGCGAGATAGAAAGCGGACTTTATAATTTTTTGCGGCGTGTATTTACAGAAGCACAAGCAAATGATGCCGACGCTATTATTCTGGAAATTAATACAAATGGCGGGTTTGTTAAAGCAGCTGAAGAAATTAGCACGCTAATTCAAAACTCCTCAATACCTGTTTATGCGTTTGTTCGCCGTAGCGCCATTTCCGCCGGGGCTTATCTTGCTCTTTCCTGTCGCGCCTTATATATGGCGCCGGGTAGTACCATCGGTGCTGCAGAAGTTATTGATTTGACCGGACAGGAAGTTGGGGAAAAAACTATTTCCGCTTGGGAAGGAAAAATGAGGTCGGCAGCTGAACAGCAGGGCAAGGATCCGGAGGTTGCCGCCGCCATGGTGCGTGCATCCATTGAAATTCCCGGTTTAGTTGAAACAGGCAAATTACTGACGCTGACTACGGCCGATGCTGAAAGAATTGGCTTTATCGACGGTGTAGCTGATTCGTACGCAGAGCTTTTGCGCGCCACCGGCTTACCCGAGGCACAGATAGTGATGGCGAAAGAAGCTTTGGCTGAGCGTCTGGCACGTTTTGTTACCAAACCTTATATTGCTATCCTGCTGGTTACCATTGGTTTAGCCGCACTCATAATTGAAATTTTAACTGCCGGTTTTGGTGTGGCGGGACTAATTAGTATTTTGGCTTTTGCGCTTTTTTTCGGCGGACATATGGCTGCCGGTTTGGCTGGCAAGGAAGTACTTTTTCTCTTTATAATCGGTATTATTCTACTATTAATTGAAGCTTTTATCCCTAGTTTTGGCATTATTGGGGTTGGCGGCATCATTGCCCTTATTGCTTCCATTGTTCTCTCGGCCGCTACCACGGGGCAGGGCCTGCGTATTTTACTCTCAGCCATCATTTTAACGGTACTGATAGTTATCATTGCCTTTCGCCTTTTAAAAAAATCGCCTCTTTGGTCGCAAATTGTCTTACAACATGCCGAAACTAAGGAACGCGGTTATGTGGGCGTTAGAGATTATTCATATTTAATCGGCAAAGTCGGTCTAGCATTGACTCCATTAAGGCCTGCCGGAACGGCCGAATTTGACGGTGAGCGTGTCGATGTGGTCAGCGAAGGCGGCTTTATTCAAAAAGATGAAAAAATTAAAGTCATTAAAGTGGAAGGCTCCCGGATAGTGGTGCGTCCCCATGATAACTAAAAAAATCATTAAATCTCAGGGAGGGAAACTTGTATGTATATTGAGTTGTTAATTTTGATTGGTCTGATAGTGATTGCCTTGGCTTTGCTCTTTAGTTTTGTCCCCCTTGGCCTTTGGATTTCCGCCTGGGCGGCCGGTGTGCGCATCAGTATTTTTTTACTGGTGGCGATGCGCTTAAGACGTGTGCCGCCGGCAAAAATTATTAACCCACTGATTCGAGCCACAAAGGCCGGTTTAGACCTGAAAATTGACCAGCTGGAAAGTCACTACCTGGCCGGCGGTAATGTGGACCGCGTAACCAATGCGCTCATTGCGGCGCAGCGGGCCGGCATAGATCTTGGTTTTGAGCGGGCTGCAGCCATTGATTTGGCCGGTCGTGATGTTTTGCAGGCTGTGCAGGTCAGTGTAAATCCGCAGGTAATAGAAACACCTATTGTTTCTGCCGTGGCGAAAAACGGTATTGAAGTTAAAGCCAAAGCACGGGTAACAGTGCGTGCCAATATTGAACGCCTGGTGGGCGGCGCCGGTGAAGAAACCATTATCGCCCGGGTGGGTGAAGGTATTGTCACCACCATCGGTTCCTCCGATAGCCATGAAGACGTTTTAGAAAACCCCGACCGTATTTCCGCAACCGTTTTGGAAAAAGGTTTAGATGCCGGTACGGCTTTTGAAATTCTCTCCATTGATATTGCCGATGTTGATGTGGGCAAAAATATTGGCGCCCAGCTGCAGACGGACCAAGCAGAAGCTGATAAGCGCATTGCGCAGGCTAAAGCTGAAGAAAGAAGAGCCATGGCGGTGGCCCGTGAACAGGAAATGCGTGCCGCCGTGCAGGAAATGCGCGCTAAAGTGGTGGAAGCAGAAGCAGAGGTTCCCCGTGCGCTGGCAACTGCGCTGCGCGAGGGAAAAATCGGTGTTATGGATTATTACCAACTGCAAAATATTCTTGCCGATACCGGTATGCGGGAAGCCATTGCCAGAATGGGAATAGAAAAAACTGAAGATGAAAAATAATGCTAAAAAACTTTGTCAGCGCTTTGGGTGGTGATACTGTTGGAAGTGCTCACGATCTTTATCCTCTTCGTGGTGTTTTCCATTATTAAAGCCGTGGCCGAAAGCGAGAAAAAGGCTGCGGAAAGACGCAGCAGGCAACCCGGTGGTGTGCCCCGGCAGCGAAAAGTAAGGGCAGAAAAAACACCGTTGGAAGTTGATTGGGAAAAAATCTATGCAGAGGCGGAAAAGCTGCATGCACGGGAGTCCATAGAAGCAAACGCAGGAACTACTGTTGTCACACCGACGGTAAAACCGTCGCAGCTGTCGAAGCAGGTGGAGAAAAAAACTACACAAAAAAAGCCGTCTCCGCTTTTTCCCCAAAATGACTTGGTGCGCGGGATTGTCATGGCGGAAATTTTAGGGCGTCCCCGCGCCTATACCCGCAAACAATCTTGGCGCTGGCGTTAGATAAAAACGAAACCGAACCCTGACTTGAGGGTTCGGTTCTTCTTTTGCATAACAAAAAGTTTGTCTGCATATCAATGAAAAAGGATGGAGGGGAAAGCATGGGAGAAAAAAAAAGCTCCAAATGGCGTCACAGTTTGGCTGAAATGTTGGAATTGCCACAGGAAATTATACTTAATCTGCCACGCATCACTTTGATCGGTAACTTGCAATGCTATATTGAAAACCATCACGGAATTATTGAATATACAACGGAACGTATCCGCTTGGCTCTAAATCTGGGCGAGCTTATTGTCAGCGGTAAGGATTTAACCATCCGCTACCTGGCCAATGAAGAAATCGCCATTGCCGGCACCATCGAGAAACTGCAATACGGCTCCTAGTGTCGCATAGGGGGGACAAAGCGTGTTTATACTAAAATTGCAAGCTTTTTTTACAGGGTATCTGGTCATAGCCGTAAAAGGCAAAAATACAGAAAAGCTAATTAACCTGGCTATGCACGACGGGATTCCCCTCTGGGATTTGCAAAAAGATACAGACAAAATAGTGCTGAAGATAGATTTGGATAGCTTCTATACTTTACGCCGGCTCGCTTCGCGGACCGGCTGTCGCTTGCGTATCTTACATAAAGGCGGTTTCCCCTTTCTTTATCACCGCTTTACGCGGCGCCGCGGGCTTGTTTTAGGTTTGTGTTTTTTTATTTTTGCTCTTTATTGTCTTTCTTCCTTTATCCTTTTTGTGAGCGTGGAAGGTAATGAAGTACTGCAGGCAGAATATATTCGCCACCTGGCGGCAGAATGCGGTGCTTATCCCGGCATGCTTAAACAGCGTCTAAATAAAGATAAAGTAGCAAATATGATGCTTTTGGCCGAACCGCAACTTGAATGGGTAGGGCTTCATGTGCAAGGTACAAGGCTCATCATTGAAGTTGTGGAAGATACCAGACCACCTTTAGAAGTTGAAGGGCCGGCTAACCTGGTGGCGGCCAAAGACGGATTGATAACGGAAGTGATTGTGATTAACGGCGAAGCCAGAGTAGAGCCCGGTGAGACCGTCAGGCGCGGGCAATTGCTTGTGGAAGGGATTTTACAGCCCCAGTATACTCCGGATGAAACTTGGGAACCTACACCTGTACCCGTGCGGGCTCGCGGTGAAGTAATAGCCCGTGTCTGGTATGAAGGCTATGGCGAAGCTACTCTAACCCAAACTCTACGTCAACGTACAGGGCGTAAAACATCCGTCTGGACGCTTTTGGTGGATGGACAGTCTGTCTTAAAGGTGGGCAGAACAGAAGTACCCTTTGCCACTTACGAGACAGAAAAAACGGCAAAGAGTTTTTCCGAAAGGATTCTTCGCTTTCCTGTCGAAATTGTTACTGAGACGCACTACGAAGTTATAGAAAATAAAAAGCGTATTTCCCAAGCGCAGGCGCTGGAAACGGCTATACAAAGGGCTAAAGCATTGGCTGAATTGCAAGTGCCCAGCGGCGCTAAAATTGAAAGGCGTACTTATGAAAAAATACTTGACGAACAGGAACTGGTTGGCGTACGCTATGTTATTGAAACACTGGAAAACATTGCGGTGACAGAAACTATAAACGGAGGCGAAAAAAAGTTTGACGGCTAAACTGCACAGGACGGTCATCCCGGTAGAGAATAATGAAGAGATGCAAACTTTATTAGGGCGTTTTGATCAACATGTAAACATTGTGGATCGTTTTTTCCAGGTACAAATCCTGCCTCAGGGCAATGAACTGGTTATTGAAGGACCCGAGGATGACGCAGAAAATGTGGCGTTATTATTCAACGAGCTTTTGTGGATGATACGACAGGGTCATTTTCTTACCGTCTCCGATGTTGAATATGCCATTGAGCTGATTCGCAATGGACAAGCAGAACGCCTACGGGGATTATTTGCTGATATGGTTTTTGTCACCCCCCGGGGGAAAAAAATTAAACCCAAGACAATAGGGCAAAAAAAATATTTAGATGCCATGCGCAAAAACGATATTGTTTTTGGGATCGGTCCGGCCGGTACCGGAAAAACATATTTAGCCATGACTATTGCGGTGAAGGCGTTAAAAGAGCGCCGTGTGCAGCGTTTAATTTTAACCCGGCCGGCAGTGGAAGCCGGTGAAAACCTGGGATTTTTACCGGGAGATTTGCAAGAAAAAGTAGATCCTTATTTGCGTCCTTTATACGATGCGTTATATGATTTGCTGGGGGTAGATGTCTATCGTACTTACCTGGAAAAAGGCATGATTGAAATTGCCCCCCTGGCTTATATGCGGGGAAGGACGCTTGATGATTCTTTTATCATTTTAGATGAAGCACAAAATACTACTTCCGAGCAGATGAAAATGTTTTTGACGCGTTTAGGCTTTAATTCCCGGGCAGTCATTACCGGCGATATTACACAGGTGGACTTGCCCCGGGGGCGCTATTCAGGCTTGGCGCAAGTGCAAGAGATTTTAAAAGGTATCCCCGGCATTGCCTTTGTTTATATGACAGATAAAGATGTTGTGCGACATCCTTTAGTGCAAAAAATAATCCGTGCTTATGATATGTACGAAAAAGCGGAGTGATGACAATGAGTTTTGCCAGCCGCATGCGAGAATTACTGGTGAATAAATTAAAACGCTTTACGGGCAATCCCGGCTGGCAGCGGGGAGCACTGGCGGTTTTATTTTTTACAGTAATTTTTCTCATGCTGTATTTAACCTTAATGTCCTCGCGCGTGGAGCTGAAACTGGGTAAACCCAGTCCACGGCGCATTGTGGCGGAACGGGAAGCCATTGATAAGTATGCAACGGAACGGTTGCGCGAAGAGGCAGCCGCCTCCGTGGCAGAAATGTATGATTATGATCCCACCGTTTTGGAGCGGGCGGTAGAATTAGTCAATGCCTTTTTTGTCAAGGTCAAAGAGATACGTGTAAGTACGGCTACGGAAGCGGAAAAAATTGCCCATCTGATGGCCAATGCCCAAATTGATTTGACGCAACCGCAGGCTGTTTCCCTGCTGCAGGCAAGAAGTCAGGATTTAACAGAAATGCAGGAGCAGCTCCTTGAGGTGCTGCAAATGATTCTGCAGCAAGGGGTAAAACCGTCCGGGCTGGAAACCGCCCGGAGGCAAGCCGCCCAGGAAATCAGCTTTTTAATATTTGAGCAGGACCATAAACGTGTGATGGTTAAACTGGCGGAAGCAGCCATTGAGCCTAATATGATTTACAATGCTGAAGCCACGGAAAGAGCACGGGAAGCAGCACGTAACGCCGTGGAGCCTGTCCGTATTTTAGAAGGTGACGAAATTATTCGCACGCGGGAAATTGTTACACAGCGCCATCTGGAGCAGTTGGAGGCTTTAGGGCTTTTGCGCAGTACTACGGGCTACCCGCTTTTTTTTGGTTTATCCCTCATTTTAATTATTCTCTTTATCGTTGTGGGTTTATATCTTTATATTTATCAGCAGGATATCTATCATGATACGAAAAAACTTTTGCTTTTAGGTTTAATTGTCGTGATTACTTTAACCTTTTCCATTGCCGCCAATTATTTCTCCGGCTACCTTGTGCCGGTGGCCATGGGTACCATTCTGATTGCCATCCTGCTAAACGGTGGATTGGCGGTACTGATGAGTGTTGTTTTTTCCGTCTTTGTAGTTTTACTGACAGGTAATGATTTTCGCTTTTTGTTAATTTCTCTTTTTGGCGGCTTGATTGGCGCTTATAGCGTCAGCCACTTGCAAAAAAGATCTGATTTAACGAAAGCGGGGCTTTATGTTGCAGCCAGTAACATTGTGGCTTTTTTAGGTCTCTTTCTTTATACCGGAACGGCACAACTGGGCTACGATGTTTTACGCGAATTTAGCATCAATATTATCGCTGCCGTGGGTAACGGTATTTTCTCAGCCGTGATGGCCATTGGGCTGCTGCCCTACTTGGAGAGCGGTTTTGGCTTAACCACGTCTGTGACGCTGTTGGAATTGGCCAATCCGGGGCACCCGTTGCTAAAAAAGCTGTTAATGGAAGCGCCGGGTACTTATCATCATAGTTTGATTGTGGCCAACCTGGCGGAAGCGGCGGCGGAAGCTGTAGGGGCAGATCCGCTGCTGGCCCGGGTGGGCGCTTTTTATCATGACATCGGCAAACTGAAAAGACCATATTTTTTCATTGAAAACCAGTTGGGTGAGAATCCGCACGAGAAAATTTCCCCTAATTTAAGTACATTAATTATTACTTCCCATATTAAAGACGGTTTAGAAATGGCGAAAAAATACAAATTGCCAAAAGTCATACAGGATATTGTGGTCCAGCACCACGGTAACAGTCTGATTTCGTATTTTTACCAGCAGGCGGAAAAAAATGCCGCCGACCGGGAGAGTTTGCGGGAGGAAGATTTTCGTTATGATGCGCCGCTGCCCCAGACAAAAGAAGCAGCCATTGTCCTTTTGGCTGACTCCGTGGAAGCAGCCGTCCGTTCTTTATCTAAACCGACGGCTGGCAGGGTAGAAGCCATGATACGTAAAATCATCAAAGAAAAATTAAATGACGGGCAATTTGATCAAAGTGATCTGACCCTAAAGGATCTGGATACAATAGCATCTACCTTTGTCAGAATCCTTGGGGGAATTTATCACTCACGCATTGAATATCCGGAAAAAGAATTGAAAGCGGAAGTGGAAAGGGGAAGAAAGCATGCCGGTGGTAATGAATGAGGAGGCAAGATCCCATATTCCCCCACAGATTATACAAAAAATTGAGGCCATAACGTCCAAAGCTTTAGAGAGCCATCACCTGCCGGCACAGGCGGAAGTGAGCCTGACTTTTTGCAACAATGAACAAATTAGAGCTTTAAATCAAGCCTGGCGCCAGGTGGATGAACCCACGGATGTTTTGTCCTTTCCGCTTTGGGAGGAAAAAATCAATGGCCAGATGCCGCTTTTAGGTGATATTATTATTTCCCTTGAGCGTGCCCAAGAACAGGCCCGGGAGTATGGCCACAGTGTGGAAAGAGAAATTTTGTATCTTTATACACATGGGCTTTTGCACCTGCTTGGATATGATCATTTAAACGCGCAAGAACAAAAAAAAATGCGTAAATGTGAGGAAGAGTTGCTGCAATGGGTTGGTGCGAAACGTGAAGGAATTTAAAACTAAGAATGTGCGGGAAAGTTTTTACTATGCCCTTTGTGGTTTAGCCGATGCCCTTAGAAGTGAACGCAATATGCGCCTGCATATAGCAGCTACCGTCATTGTGCTGATGCTTGGGTTTTGGTTCACTTTGGAGCGGCTAGAATGGCTTTTTGTCTTTTCGGCAATTTTTTTAGTTATGACCATGGAAATGCTTAATACTGCACTGGAGAGGGTGGTGGACCTTTTTACCCGTCAGTACCATCCTTTAGCAAAACTGGCAAAAAACGCAGCGGCAGGTGCTGCACTTTTAGCTGCCGTTTATGCCATTATTGTCGGACTATTGATTTTTTTACCGAAATTTTTGGCAAAATTTCCTTGAACTAATTCCACGCAAAACCCAGTAATATATCTAACAAGTTTCTTCTACTTTGAGTAAGCTCTGACACAGGAGGCTTAAATTAATGAATAAGTCTAACCAGGCACTGACGGTGAAAAACGTCCTTATTATACTTATTTTTGTCCTGCTTTTATTAAATTTAATTTTACTGGCAGCAGGTGGTTATCTGCTTTATACGTATCTAAACCCTTCTGCCGAAAAAGATTTAATTTCTAAACAGGAAGCGGCGTATGCTTTAGTGGAATACAACCGTCGTTTAGCACAAAGCCTCGGCGTGGAAAACCGCGCACAGGTGCATGAAGCGCTTTCACGTTTTAGTTATGAAATCCAATTGGCCACTAATGCTGATGAATTAAATAAAGCGATTTTAGCCAACGGTAACCGGACACAAGAAAAAATACTGGAGGAATTTGAAACAAAACAGCGCGAAACCGTCTTAGCTTTAATAAACCAGGACCCCAATATCATGGCAGTGAAAGATAAATTGTACCTGACTGTAAAATTGGGCCGGGAAGACGGTGTGCAGGTTGAACCGGATGATTTGGTAACGCAGGAAACAATGGAGAAAATTGCAGAAAATATTGCCGTAGGTGATTTGGTTCAGGACTTGGTGGTGGAAGTTGAAGTAGAAAACGGCAAGGGACAACTGGTGATGCCTTTAAGTGTGGCAGACCAGATTAGGGCTTTAAACAGAGAAATAGATGCTTTACGGGTAACTGTACATGACCTGCGCGTCCAGGCAGGTTTTGCGCCCATGAGCGGTCCCGGGATCATCGTCAGAATTTATGATGCAGAAGACGGGTATACCAATGACACCATCGTCCACGAAACTGATATTCGTGATACGGTGAATGAGCTTTTTGCCGCCGGCGCCAGCGGTATTGCCGTGGGCGGTCAACGTTTAACGGCCACCAGTGCCATTCGTTGCGTGGGGCCCAGTATCTTGGTTAATGATGAACGCATTGCCGTAAATCCGGTGGAAATTTATGCCATTGGGGATCCTGCCGTGCTTTCCAGCGGCTTGGATATTATGCGCATTACTCTGGAATTATCGCGTCAACTGCGCGTGGAGATTGAAGAAGTAGAAAATCTCACCCTCCCGGCTTATATTAAACGTTAGAGGTGAAAAATTTGTTTGACGTAAAACGTTTACTGGAGGCGGCACTAAAGGCCCGCACCTATGCGTATGCACCTTATTCGCAATTTGCGGTGGGTGCTGCCGTGTTAACAAGTTCAGGAGAAATTTTTTCCGGCTGCAATGTGGAGAATGCCTCCTACGGGTTAACTGTTTGTGCGGAACGGGTTGCCGCTTTTGCCGCTGTGGCATCCGGCAGCCGGGAGTTGGTAGCTATTGCCCTGGTGGCGGATCTGCCGTATCCTCCTTTGCCCTGTGGCGCCTGCCGGCAGGTTTTAAGTGAATTTAATCCTACCATGTGGGTTGTTTGTGCCAATTTAGAAGGCCAGCAGCGTTGCTTTCGCTTAGATGAACTTTTGCCGGAAGCTTTTGGTCCCGATTTTCAAAGGGTGCAAAAAAATAAACAAGCTTAATAGTAAAGCTTAATGGTAAAAAAGAGGCTTTTATTTTAGCCTCTTTTTTTGTCCTGAATAACAAAAAACTAAATTTACACTAGTTTTAATTTTCAAAACATACTGTCTTTAGTGTATAATAAAAAAAAGAAAGTTTTCTATGTGAGGCAATCCCATGGCAGAAATTTAAAAGGGGGGATTTATTTTACATAATTTTTGTTCAATGTATGCAGCATGAAAGTTCAAAAGAAAGGGAGGAAAAAATGAAAAGAGTTTCTTTTTATTTAGTTATTTTCCTGCTTGGACTATTGCTGATTTCCTGTGGACAGAAAGAAAAGGAAGTTACTGTAGAGGTAGGTAGTACGGAGGCAACGCTGACAATTCCCGGCGGCTGGGCGGAGAGGGATACAATGGGGACTGAGGGAGTGCTTTTATACTACAGAAAAGATCGCTCCAGTGTCATGCTCAGAAAAGAACCTTATTCCGATGCGGAAGCCGATTTAGAAACAGTGGCACAAGACCATATTTCCGATAACTACAATACAGTTCAATTTATAGAGGATGTGGAAGATGCAACCGTAGGCGGTAAGGATGCGAAAAAGTTTGTTTTTAACTGCAAAGTAGGCACTTTTCAAATGACATACCAGTACCTGGTGTTTAAACTTGATGGGGATGTTTATGCCCTCACCTACAGTTCTCTAAAAGACGCCTATAAAGAACACCTTCCCGAATTTGAAGCAATTTTAGCAAGTCTGCAATTTGCCCAGTAAGCCGGTATAAAGTCTAGGGAAATATTACCATAAAAATAGCGTGATGTTTTGCTAACACCACGCTATTTTTTTATTCCTCTGGCTTTTATTTAAATGATTCATTTTGGCTGCTTGTTTTTCTTTTGTCTTAAATAACGTACGGAGAAGATAAAAGCTATGCCTACAATAAGGACGGACGGCAAAAAGCCAATCACAGGCTTAAGTAAAAGAGCGATCAGCAAAACGACGAAAAAGACAATATTTATCAACACAGCATGATTAACCTGTAATTGTAAACGATTGACGTTGTTTTTCTCTTGATTTTCCGGCAAAATTCTTCACCTCTATCCCTTTCTGTTTCCATTATAGCGCCAAACTTCAACCGGCGTCAATGCAAAACCCGGTGGGCTGCAGGATAATTTGCCCTGGGGAGAGAAAAATACAAAAAGAGGTGGTGCCAATGTTTCGTTCCGGCTTTGTCGCTTTAATCGGCCGGCCTAATGTGGGAAAATCTACTTTAATGAATGCTTTGATTGGGGAAAAAGCAGCTATTATTTCCAATAAGCCACAAACCACAAGAAACCAAATTCGTGGTATCTTAACGACAAATTCTTACCAGCTTATTTTTTTGGATACTCCGGGCATTCATAAACCACAACACAAACTGGGAGAAAAAATGGTGCAGGTGTCTTTACGTACCCTGCGTGAAGTTGATGTCATTTTATTTTTAGTGGATGCCGCTGCCGGACCGGGAGCAGGTGATGAATATATTATGAAGCAACTGGAGGAAGTAAAGACTCCTGTCATTTTAGTGGTTAATAAAATGGACCAAAGCGGTGAAGAAAAAGCCAAAGAGTTTGCAAAACATTACGCTTCCCTTTTTGCCTTTGCCGGTACGGCGGTGATTTCAGCCTTGACAGGTGCCAATCAGGAGATTTTAATCGAAAAAATTTTACCCTTTATTCCGGAGGGCCCCCAGTATTATCCGGAAGATATGATTACTGATCAACCGGAGCGTTTTATTGTGGCGGAACTTATCCGGGAGAAAGCTTTGGAGTTAACGGAAGAAGAAGTACCCCATGCCATTGCGGTGGAGATAGTATCCATCTCACCTCGACCCGGCAGGGATCTAATTGATATTCAGGCCAATCTTTATGTGGAACGTAATTCGCAAAAGGGTATAGTAATCGGCAAACATGGAGCAAGGCTAAAGGAAATCGGCCAACGTGCCAGGCAAGAAATTGAAGCTCTTTTAGGAAGTCAGGTTTACCTGGAATTATGGGTAAAAGTAAAACCGGATTGGCGGAATAAAGTGGGGTCTTGGCAGGCCTTTGGGCTGGAACTGGAATAGAGGGGTAGGCATGAAAGAAATTAGAACTTATGGACTTGTACTCCATGTCAGAAGCTTTGGTGAAGCAGATAAATTAGTGACCCTGCTGACACAGGAAACAGGAAAAATTACGGCTGTGGCCAAAGGCAGCCGGAAAACAAAAAGTAAGTTTTCGGCCTTACTTGAGTCGTTAACATTAGGTAAATTTTTGCTTCTCCGCGGAAAGACTATGTATACTTTTATCCAAGGAGAGTTAATTAAACCTTACACCAAACTACATTTTGATTTGGAGCGGCTAGGTTATGCCCAGTATTTTTGTGAACTGTGTGAGCGTTGTTTACCGGAGGGTGAACCTGCAGAGCAGTTCTTTTCCCTTCTGGTGACGGCGCTGGAGGCGTTGGAGCAAGATAGTTGCCCCGCCCGGGTTGCCCGCTGTTTTGAAATGGGCTTTCTTGATCTTTTGGGCTTACGACCTGCTTTAGACGGTTGCCTTCTCTGTGGTTCCCAGGCGGGACCTTTTTATTTTGATCCTTCCCAGGGAGGTTTACTGTGTGCAAACTGTCCCCGGCCGGCGGAGAGTTTTCCTGTGGGGGCGGCAACAATAGCGATTATGAAGCGTTTTTTGGCCTTAGGCTTTACTAAACTTTCTGTCTGTCATTTATCTCCCGAGGCAAGTGAACAAATACAGCAAGTTAGTACGAAACTGCTGGAATATGCTTTAGGGGTTGTCAATTTAAAATCCTTAAGATTTTTGCAGCAAGTAAATTTTTAGCTTAAAAGCTGCGTCCTGTCCAAAGCAAATAATTTTCTGCCCCTTAACACAAAATAAAATGATTATGATTATGCTGCAAAGGAGGACAGGAAATGGAGATCACACTTTCTAAAATTGATTTAATTCGTGAACGGACAGGCTTAAATTACAAAGAGGCAAAACAGCTTTTGGAAGAAGCAAATGGCGATGTGGTTGAAGCCCTGGTAAATTTTGAAGCAGAGGAAGGTGTCCTGGAGGGAAAGCGGCCGGGCATGAATCTGGGGATGAAGGGAATGAAAAACATGGTTTCCGACAATGTGATTACCCCCATTAAACACTTTTTCAGTCAGGGGACAAGAACTCAGATTCGTGTACGTAATGCCGAAGGGACACTGCTGGAAATACCTGCTTTTTTGGGCATCGCCGGTGCCATTTTGGCGCCCCGGGTAACAGCCTTTACGACCATGGCTTTACTCATGGCCCGGTATAACCTGGAAGTTGATACTCCCTATACCGGAGTGGAGTATGAAAATGAGTGGACATAACATCAAGATAGTTAGTGTAAAATTACTATAGGTTTTTGAAGGAAAAATCTATTTAAAATAGAAAGAGGAACCTCACATTCTAGCAGAATGAATACCCCCTAAAAGGAGGCGGAGGTTCCTCATGGATGTAATTC
>JAAYMK010000162.1 GCA_012521405.1 Bacillota bacterium | reverse complement strand
GAATTACATCCATGAGGAACCTCCGCCTCCTTTTAGGGGGTATTCATTCTGCTAGAATGTGAGGTTCCTCTTTCTATTTTAAATAGATTTTTCCTTCAAAAACCTATAGTAATTTTACACTAACAATTTCCTAAAGCCTAACTGTTAACTATATTCGGAAAATACCGGTGATATCTAGATTTTTTTAGCAACATAGCCACGGGAAAAATTTGTTTAATTATATAAGTTGCTTCCCATGATAATTATAAGGGGCTCTCGCATTGAGCTTTTTGTTTTCACGGAGCCCCCTTAAGCATTTAGCCCGGCAAATGGTCTTCCGCATGAGCCAGAATAAAATCAATTTGCCGTTCTTCCTTATCCGCCCTTGTCAAAATCACGCGTACCGGTTGGCCGATACGATAAATTTTACCGGTCCGTTCACCAATTAAAGCCATTTTATCTTCATGGTAATGATAATAGTCGTCAACCATACTGGAAATATGGATTAAGCCTTCAACCAGATTATCCAATTCTGCAAAAAGACCAAATGAGGTCACTCCGGAGATCACGGCGGGAAACTCCTGTCCCACTTTATCAGCCATGTATTCCACTTTCTTTACCTCAACGCTTTCCCGTTCCGCTTCCATGGCAATACGTTCACATAAGGATGCACGTTCCGCAGCAAGAGCACAGTGTTTGGCAATCCTCTGCCGGCGTTTTTTTGCCGGCATGCCCTCCTGGTATTCTTTAAGCAACCGGTGAATGACTAAATCAGCATAACGGCGTATTGGTGCAGTAAAATGCGTATAGTAAGTTGCCGCCAAACCATAATGGGGTATTAGCTCCGGAGAGTATCTGGCCTGTTTCATGGCACGCAACAGCAAGGTATTTACTACTCGTTCCAAAGGAGTGCCGGCAACATTTTTGAGTAAATCCTGCAATTCTCTCGGGTGTATATTTTCCGGTTTACCTTTAAGGGAAAGCCCCAAATTGTGAATAAAGTCGCGAAAATAAAGCATTTTTTCCTCATCGGGGCGCTCATGAACCCGGAAGATAAAAGGCAATTCTAAATGAGCAAAATGCTCGGCCACAGTTTCGTTACATACTAGCATAAATTCCTCGATGATTGTTTCGGCTATGGTACGCGGGCGCTTAACAATATCTACAGGCTTACCTTCATCATCAAGGATAACTTTCACTTCCGGTATGGCAAAATCAATGGCTCCCCGGTCCATACGCCTTTTGCGCAGCACTTGTGCCAGTTGTGCCATCTCTTCCAACATTGGCACCACCGATGCGTAACGTTGACGAAGTTTTTGGTCCTGATCCTCCAACATGGCACGCACTTCATCGTAAGTTAACCGCTTGTGCGTACGGATCACACTGGAACTAAATTCATAGGCCAGAACTTGTCCTGTAGGACTGATTTCCATCATCACCGATTGTGTCAAACGGTCAACTTGTGGGTTTAAGCTGCAAAGATCATTGGAGAGCTCCGGCGGCAACATAGGAATGACACGATCAACCAAATAAACACTGTTTCCCCGCCTTAAAGCTTCACGATCCAGGGCGGAGCCCTCTTTAACGTAATGGGCCACATCGGCAATATGAACGCCCAGTACCCAATTGCCTTTTTCATTGCGCTCTAAAGATACGGCATCATCAAGATCTTTGGCATCGGCACCGTCTATGGTAACAATGGTCAAGTGACGCAAATCTCGACGGTCCTGTAATTCTTGCGCAGTAATGCCGCGTTTTATGGCTTTAATTTCCCTTTTAACTTCAGGCGGGAAGTCCTCAGGCAACTCATATTTTTTTATAATTGTTAGCGTATCAATGCCCTTATCCCCCGGAAAACCTAAAATGTCTGCAATAACACCTTCCGGGTTGCGGCGTTTTTCCGGCCACCTTGTAATTTTAACTTGCACTTTCATCCCGTTTTTAAGCGCTTTAGCCTCGTTTTTAGGGATAAAAATATCCTGAAAAATACGCTGATCATCCGGCACGACAAAGCCAAAATTTCTCCCGGCTTCAAAACGGCCGACAATTAAGTCGGAGCGCCGTTTTAGAATCCGGATAATTTCACCCTCGCGACTACGCCCGTTACCACCTTTTAGTAAACGCGCCACCACATGGTCATTGTGCATGGCACCGTTCATGCGATTGGCGGGAATAAAAACATCGTTTAAATCTGGGTTATCAGGAATCACAAAGCCGAAACCTGCCTGGTTACCCTGAAGATGTCCAACCACCAGGTTCATCTTTTCCGGAAGCCCATAACGACCGTAACGCGTTTTAATGATCTTACCTTCCTGTTCCAACTCTTCCAGTAATTTGTGAAAACGCTTAATCTCACGTCTATCGGTAAAACCAAGCTCTTTAGTTAATTCATCAATTTTTAGCGGCTTATAAGCAACTTCACGCATAAAACTTAAAACTTTTTCCTCAAGACTCATACCTGCCCTCTTTTCTCCTGTTCTCGCAAAGATTTTCTTTAGACAGTTTTGCTCATTTTCGATTTTTCATACATAGTTCAATACAGAAAGAGCCTAACGGCAGGGACCAATCCCCCATGTGAAGCCAAAAGAGCGGCAATGCCGCTCTTTTTAAAACAGACGTTCAATTAAAGGTACAATTTTCATGAGTACCGGTGCGAAAACTAAAGCTACAATACTCATTAGTTTAATAAGAATATTCAATGACGGACCGGCAGTATCTTTAAAGGGGTCCCCCACTGTATCACCCACAACGGCCGCTTTATGCGGTTCAGAACCTTTACCGCCATGGGCACCGCTTTCAATATATTTTTTCGCGTTATCCCAAGCACCGCCGGCATTAGCCATGAAAATGGCCAGCAACACACCGGAAAGTAGGGAGCCTGCCAAAAGTCCTCCCAGTGCTTCCGCTCCCAGGACAAACCCAACCAACAGCGGAACCACAACGGCCAAAAGACCGGGAACAATCATTTGCCGCAGAGCTGCACCAGTAGAAATATCTACGCAGCGCTTATAATCAGGTTTTGCTTTGCCCTCCATAATACCGGCGATTTCACGGAATTGTCTCCGCACTTCTTCAATCATATCAAAAGCAGCACGGCCCACAGCTTCCATGGTTAAGGCGGAGAAGAAGAAGGGCAACATACCACCAACTAGTAAACCAGCGATCACTTCAGCACTGGTAAGGTTAATTGCACTTATACCTACAGCTTGAGTATAAGCAGAGAATAGAGACAAGGCCGTCAGGGCGGCTGAACCAATGGCAAAACCTTTACCAATGGCGGCGGTAGTATTGCCTACGGAATCAAGCTGGTCCGTGATATTACGTACCGACTTGTCCAAATCAGCCATTTCCGCAATCCCGCCGGCATTATCGGCAATGGGACCATAAGCATCAACGGCAATGGTCATACCAGCTGTAGCCAGCATGCCAACGGCAGAAATAGCGATACCATAAATTCCTGCGGTATAGTTAGCCACCAAAATAGCAATAGCAATTACCAAAAGTGGCAGCATAGTGGAGCGCATCCCTACAGCCAGACCGGAAATAATGTTGGTAGCCGGACCGGTTTGTGAGTTTTCAGCAATATTTTTTACAGGTTGATAACTGTCTGAGGTATATAATTCCGTAATGCGACCAATCAAAATTCCTGCCAGCAAGCCAGCAATTACGGCCCAGAAGGGTCCAAGACCGCCAAATTCAAAGCTATAGTGATTAATAATGAAATACGAAGCAATAATTACAATCAGCCCACTGATCAAGGTACCGCGATCCAGGGCGGCGGAAAGCTTTGTACCTTCTTTTGCTCTCACAAAGAAAGTACCAATAATGGCAGCTAAAACACCAGTGGCCGCAACAATCATGGGAACTAAAACGCCTTCAAAACCGTAGGAAACGATTCCTATGGCCATGGCAGCAATAATAGAGCCTACATAGGATTCAAAAAGGTCTGCGCCCATACCGGCAACGTCCCCAACGTTATCACCAACGTTATCAGCAATAACAGCCGGGTTACGCGGGTCATCTTCAGGGATACCGGCCTCTACTTTGCCCACAAGGTCAGCACCGACGTCGGCTGCTTTAGTATAAATACCGCCGCCAACACGGGCAAACAAAGCAATGGAGGAGGCACCAAGGGCAAAGCCGTTAACAATATCGGGATCCTTGAAGATTATGTAGAGCACACCTATACCTACAACTCCCAAGCCCACCACGGAAAGGCCCATGACCGCACCGCCGGAAAAAGCAACATTAAGAGCTTCACCCATACCCTTGCGAGCCGCATTTGCTGTCCGCACATTGGCTCTGGTGGCAATATTCATACCGATAAAGCCTGCCAAGGCCGAAGCAACGGAACCGCAAAGGTAACTAATGGCAGTACCGAAATCAATAAAGAAGGCAATGATAATAAACAAGACAATAACAAAGATTACGAGCGTACGGTACTCACGGCTTAAAAAAGCCATGGCGCCTTCATGGATGGCATGCGCAATTTCTTGCATACGCTCGTTTCCCGGGTCGGCGTTACTTACTCTTTTGGCAAAGATAAAAGCAAATAACAACCCGATTAGACCTGCAACTGGAATTAAGTAAATGGTTTCCATGCTTTCTACTCCTTCTCCTTTTATATTTCATAGTTTACTTAAACCCCGGCTGCTAGACAGTGCTTCTCCTAAAACTATTGTAGGAACAAAGATAAATTATTTTAACAGCGGAGTTAAGATCATTGCCAAGATCACAAAAAGCACGGCAAATATTACCGTGAATTTAGCAAGCAGATCATCAAGTCCTTTTTTCTTACCAAAGATAGATTGGGCACCACCGGTAAAAGTTCCGGTAAAGCCTGCCGATTTTGCAGACTGGAGAAGTACTGAGGCAATCATGCCGAGCCCGACCAAAACAAAAATTATATTCAGAAAAAGTACCAACTACAAGACACCTCCCTTATTTGCGTACAGCCTTTATAAAAGCGCTTTTGTGCCATTTGCTATTCTACCACAGCAAGTGGCAAAAAACAACAGACTTCTTACTACGGCTGCTTTTTCCTTGTTTATTTAAACGGGTTGCCGGCAAAACGTGCACTATCTTCCAGTTCTTCCTCAATGCGCAGCAGCTGGTTATATTTAGCTACACGATCGACACGGGAAGGAGCCCCCGTTTTGATTTGACCGGCTCCCGTGGCAACGGCCAGGTCGGCAATGGTGACATCATCGGTTTCCCCGGAACGATGAGAAATAACGGCATTATAGCCCTGGGCTTGTGCCAAACGGATGCAATCCAATGTTTCCGTTACTGTCCCGATTTGATTAAGCTTAATTAAGATGGCGTTGGCCGTCTTGGTTTCTATACCGCGCCGCAGACGTTCCACATTGGTAACAAATAAATCATCGCCCACCAACTGTATTTTATCACCTAAAGCTTGTGTCAAAAGCTTCCAGCCTTCCCAATCTTCTTCCGCCAGGCCGTCCTCGATGGAAACTATGGGGTAAACACTTGCCAATTTCTCATAATACTGGATCATTTCTTCCGCCGACTTCTGCAAACCTTCACCGTCCAAATGATACATGCCGTCACGGTACATTTCCGTTGCCGCCACATCCAGTGCCAGCACTACGTCTGTACCTGGCTGGTAACCTGCAGCTTCAATGGCTTCCACAATCACCTCTAAAGCTTCTTCATTGGAAGCAAGGTTAGGGGCAAAACCGCCCTCATCGCCCACTGCTGTATTCAAACCTTTTTTTTGTAAGACTTTTTTCAAGTAATGAAAAACTTCTGTCCCCATCCGCAAAGATTCTCTAAAGGTGGGAGCCCCCACAGGCATAATCATAAATTCTTGTATATCCACATTATTATCGGCATGTTTGCCGCCGTTTAGAATGTTCATCATAGGAACAGGGAGCAATTTGGCATTAACACCGCCCAAATAGCGGTAAAGCGGCAAACCTACCGCATTGGCCGCTGCTTTGGCCACAGCCAGGGAAACACCTAAGATTGCATTGGCACCGAGTCTACTTTTATTCGGCGTGCCATCCATTTCTATTAAAGTTTTGTCAATGGCCTCTTGCTCCAAAGCATCCATATCACCCAGTGCCGGCGCAATAATTTCATTTACATTTTCCACAGCCTTAAGCACACCTTTGCCCAGGTATCTTTTTTTATCATCATCACGTAATTCCACCGCTTCAAAGGCCCCGGTGGAAGCGCCGGAAGGCACTGCTGCCCGCCCGAAAGCTCCGTTTTGCAACAGCACATCCACTTCAACTGTAGGATTCCCCCGTGAATCTAAAATTTCACGTGCAAATACTTCTATAATATTCGTCATAAATTATACCTCCTTTTTACTCTTTGAACGGATTAAAAGAGATGTACCGGTCATTTCCGGTGGTATCGGCAACCCCAAAAGGTCCAGCATGGTAGGGGCAATATCAGGTAAGCTGCCGCTTTTTTGTAGGGGATAAACTTCTTTGGCAACAAGTATAAAAGGCACGGGATTAGCCGTATGGGCAGTAAAGGGCCGTTTGGTACCATCTAACATCTGTTCGGCGTTGCCGTGATCTGCAGTAACGATGACGATTCCGTCCCGTGCCAATACCGTCTCCACCACTTTTTGTAAACAGGAATCAATAGTTTCCACCGCTTTAATGGCAGCTTCCATAATGCCTGTATGACCAACCATATCAGTGTTGGCATAATTAAGGATAATTACATCATATTTATCACCGGTAATGGCCTCTAACACCTTGTCGGTAACTTCAGGGGCACTCATTTCCGGTTGCAGGTTATACGTGGGCACTTTGGGGGAAGGAACCAAAATACGGTCTTCACCCGGAAAAGGCACTTCAGAGCCGCCACTAAAGAAAAAAGTTACATGTGCATATTTTTCTGTTTCGGCAATCCGCAACTGTTTAAGGCCGGCGGCTGCTATCACTTCACCAAAAGTTTGCCGCGGGTGTTCCGGAGGGAAAGCAACCGGTGCTTTAATGGTTTCATCATACTGTGTAAAACAGACAAAATATGGTAAGGGGTAAGTGGAGCCCCGGTCAAAACCTGCAAATTCTTCATCTGTTAAGGCACGGGTGATCTGGCGTGCCCTATCAGGGCGGAAATTAAAGAAGATAACGGCATCCTGGGAGTTGATGGTGGCCAGCGGCAGTCCGTTCTCGCCAACAATTACTGTGGGGCGGACAAACTCATCAGTTTCCTCCCGTTCATAAGCATTTTCCAAGGCATGTAAAGAACTTGCCGCCATTTCGCCTTCGCCACGGACCATGGCGCGATAGGCCAGCTCCACCCGTTCCCAGCGCCTGTCTCGATCCATAGTATAATAGCGTCCCACCACAGAAGCTACAGCACCCAAATTTAGCTCGCGCAGCTTCTCTTCCAGAGCGGTCAAATAAGTGCGGGCACTTTTAGGGCCCACATCGCGGCCGTCCAAAATGGCATGGATATAAACTTTTTCTATGCCATTTCGTTTTGCCAGTTCCAAAAGGGCAAACAAATGTTGAATATGGCTGTGGACACCGCCGTCAGAAACCAAGCCCATTAAATGCAAACAAGATTCGCAACGTTTAACATGTTCCAGGGCAGAAAGTAAAGTGGGATTGGTAAAGAATGTTTCGTCTTTAATAGCTTTTGTAATACGGGTCAAATCTTGGTATACAACTCTGCCGGCACCAATATTTAAATGACCTACTTCAGAATTGCCCATTTGGCCTTCCGGCAATCCTACAGCTTCACCGCTGGCCTCCAATTTGGCCACCGGATAATTTGCCAGGAGATGATGATAATATGGAGTATGGGCTTGCTGAATGGCATTACCTTCTTGTTTGCGACTTAAACCCCAGCCGTCTAAAATTATTAAAACCAATGGTTTAGGACGACTCATGCAAAGGACACCTCCGCCGCCGTGTTTACAATGGCAGCAAAAACAGAGGCATCCAAACTGGCACCGCCCACTAAAGCGCCGTCTATCTCTGCCGCCTGCATAAATTCGGCGATATTATCCCGGTTAACACTGCCGCCATAGAGAATGCGGACATCTTGGGCAGTTTTCAAATTAAACTGTTCACCAATAATTTTTCGCACCTGGGCAGCCACGGCATCGGCATCGGCGGCTGTGGCTGCCAAACCGCTGCCAATGGCCCAAACCGGCTCATAGGCAATAACAATTTTCCTTACTTGTGAAGGGTCAAGCCCCGCTAAAGCCGTCGTTACCTGTTCACTAATCACCCCTAAAGTTTGTTGCGCTTGACGCTGCTCCAGCGTCTCGCCCACGCAAAGAATCGGGATGATTTCGTGTTGGCAAGCAGCTTTTATTTTGCGTGCTACCTGTTGATCTGTTTCACCAAAAAGCCGGCGCCGCTCCGAGTGTCCAATAATAACATAATCTACCTGAAGATCTTTGAGCATGAGCGGGGAAACTTCCCCGGTAAAAGCTCCCGCAGTTTCCCAATACATATTTTGTGCACCCAGTCGCAGTCCGTGCCGGCGGCATGCTTCACCCACCGCAGCCAGCAGGGGAAAAGCCGGGCAAATTACTGTTTCCAGCTGAGCTGCATTTAATAATTCTGCGTATTGGTCAATAAATTGTACCGCTTCTGATATGTTTTTGTGCATTTTCCAGTTAGCCGCAATCATTGGTATGCGCATAATTTCCCTCCTACTTATCCTGCAGCACCGCAATTCCCGGGAGCTCTTTCCCTTCCCAAAACTCCAGCGTAGCACCGCCGCCGGTAGAAAGATGTGAAATTTGCTCGCTCACACCTGCCTGCTCCACTGCTGCTACCACGTCGCCACCGCCAATAATGGAAAAAGCCTCACTGGCAGCAACCATTTTGGCTACGGCTACAGTCCCCTGAGCAAAAGCGGGAACTTCAAAAACTCCAAGGGGGCCGTTCCAGACGATAGTTTTTGCCGCCTTTATTTGTTCGGCAAAAAGGGCACGCGTCTTTTCACCTACATCTACAGCCATTTTCTCTGGGGGTATGGCGTCCACAGGAACGTTTTCCGCACTTTCCGCAGCATGCAAATCGGTAGCAACAGTTACATCTACCGGTAAACATAAATTTACACCTTTGGCTTGAGCTTTTTCCATAATCTCCTTTGCTTGTTCAACTTGATCCGGCTCAAAGAGAGATTTTCCCATATTATACCCTTTGGCCCGCAAAAATGTATTGGCCATACCTCCGCCTAAGAGAATGGCATCGGCGATAGTAAGGAAATTATGCAAAACATCTATTTTATCAGTAATTTTGCTGCCGCCCACAATGGCAACAACAGGTTGTTGCGGGTTATGTAAAGAACGGCTTAAAGCAGTGATTTCTTTCTCCATCAGAAAACCGGCCACAGCCGGTAAATAAGCGGCGACACCCACATTGGAGGCATGGGCACGGTGTGCTGTGCCAAAAGCATCCGAGACAAATAAATCTGCCAGCTCGGCATATGCTTTAGCCAACCGGGGATCATTCTTTTTTTCACCGGGATGAAAACGGACATTTTCCAAAAGTAAAATCTGGCCTGGTTGTAAAGATTCCGCCATGCGGGTCACTTGCGACCCCACCACTTCATCCGTTTTCAGCACTTCAGCCCCAATTAATTCCTGTAGCCGTGCCGCCACAGGTGTCAACCTTAATTTTTCGTCTACTTTACCATTAGGCCGTCCTAAATGGCTGGCCAAAATTACAGAAGCCCCCTCTGATAGTAAATAACGTATCGTGGGGAGCGCAGCTTTAATTTTCACATCAGCAATAATTTCTCCCTGATCATTTAACGGCACGTTAAAATCAACACGGGTGAAAACTTTCTTACCTTTAACGGAAACATCCTTTACTGTTTTTTTGCGCATCTTCTACCTCCATCTGGAGAATTTGCAGCCGCCCGCAATTGCAGGCGGCATTAAAATTAAAGCTGTTTACCGATATATATAGCCAGATCTATGACCCGGCAAGCATATCCCCACTCATTATCATACCAAGCAACTACTTTAACCATACTATCCTCCACCACCATGGTGGAAAGGGCGTCAACAATACTGGACCTGGGATCTTGCCTGTAATCAACGGAGACAAGCGGTTCAGTAGAAACTCCCAGAATTCCGGCCATGGGTCCTGCTGCCGCCCGGCGGAAGGCATCATTAACTTCTTCCACAGTCACTTTTTGCTCAAGTTCTGCCGTTAAGTCCACCATGGAAACTGTGGGTGTAGGTACACGTACGGCGAAACCGTCTATTTTTCCCTTTATACCTGGTAGCACCAGCGAGACAGCACGAGCGGCCCCTGTGGTGGTGGGAACCATGGAAAGTCCGGCAGCCCGGGCTCTACGTAAATCTTTATGGCTGGCATCTAAAATTCTTTGATCTGTAGTATATGCATGGATAGTAGTCATTAAACCGCGTTTAAAACCGAATTCTTCATCAAGAACTTTACAGACGGGTGCCAAGCAGTTTGTGGTACAGGAAGCATTGGAGATGACGTGATGCTTGGCCGGGTCATAATCTTTTTCGTTTACCCCCATCACTACAGTAAGGGCGTCGCCTTTGACGGGTGCAGTAACGATAACTTTTTTGACACTTCCTCCCAAATGTTTCCCTGCATCCTCAACTGTACGGAAAGCTCCTGTAGCTTCAATGACAATATCAACACCGTAAGCATCCCAATCCAGTTTGGCAGGATCCCTGTCGGCAAGGATTTTTACTTCTTTGTCCTCTATAAATAGCGCATTTTTACCGGCTTTAACCTCGTAAGGGAAACGCCCATAAAGCGAATCATACTGTAAAAGATGAGCCAACATTTCCGGATCACGGGTACTGTTAACAGCAACCAGTTCCACTTCGGGGTTTTCATGCGCCAAACGAATACACGCTTTACCTATGCGCCCAAACCCGTTTACACCAATTCTGACAGCCATTATGTTACCTCCCAATAAAGTATCTCACTTAGAAACCTGATATCATGGCAAAACACAAACTTAAATTCTACACAAAAGAGTGAATTCCTGCCTAAATGGTATACCATATTTATTAAATTGTATACCATAATCACAAAAAAAGTACATAAAAAAAGCGCCATAGCGCTTTTTTTCTTTTATAAAAATTTTTTTCCTATTTTCTCTAAACGGCGCATACGGTGATTAACTCCAGATTTACTTAGCGGCGGATGCAACATTTGCCCCAGCTCCACCAAACTGGCTTCCGGATGTTCTAGGCGCAAATAAGCAAGTTCCCTTAAAGGCGGTGACAATGACTCCAACCCTATATTTTCGGCAATGGCCTTAATGGCTTGTGCCTGGCGCACCGCCGCTTGTACAGTTTTTGTCACATTGGCTGTTTCAAAATTGACCAAGCGATTAATCCGGTTGCGCAAATCTTTTAAAATGCGGACATTTTCAAAATCCAACAGCGCTGAATGGGCACCAATAACATTGAGAAAATCTGCTATCTGTTCACTATCCTTGAGATAGACCATATACCCGTTTTTGCGTTCCACTATTTTTACCTTGATCTCAAATGTTTTAATGAGGGCAGCTATATTTTCAGCATGCTGTTGATAATCACTATAAATCTCCAAATGGTAAGAATGCTCCGGATTTAAGATGGAACCGGCCGCCAGAAAAGCACCGCGTAAATAAGCACGTCGACAACATTTGTTTTTCAACTTGGAAGCATCTAGTTTTTGCGTCAACACACCTTCCTGCAGCAGCCCTAAATCAGCTAAAACTTTTTGTACGCGGTTTGCCCCGCTGATGCGAATTAAATACACATTATTTTTCCGCAATCTGATTTTTTTTTGTACCAATAATTCAGAATTTAACTGAAAAGCGCTTTTAATAAGCTTAAAAATTCGTCTGGCTATGGCCGGGTTTGATGTGACCACATTTAACGAAACCCGCTTGTCCGAAATTTGCAGTTTGCCGTTTAAGTGAATAAAAGCCGTTAATTCGGCTTTCTGGCAACAAGTATTGCCTAATTCCAGTCGCGCCAGCTCATTTTTTACCTGCATGGCGTACGTCACCGCACTCACCCCATTCAGCTTTTACATGGCTTGCAAAATTAATTTGTACGCCTCCCATGATTTATTTCCTTAATAACTACACGGGCCAATTTATCAGGATCATGTCGCACCAGCTCTGCAGGAGAAATTAAGTCGGCTGCAACGACACGTACCCCCATTTTTTGCACCCGCTCCAAATCCGGATTAACTGGGAAAGAGCCCTCCTGGGCATATTTTTTTAATAAAACGCCAGGTATATTCAAATTGTTATTAATAATGACAGTGTCAAAGAGCGCCTCACCCACATGATCATAAATTGCCTGCAGGTGATCAGCAGCCGTAAAAGCATCCGTCTCTCCTTTTTGTGTCATGACATTGCAAATGTAGATTTTCTGGGCAGGCGTCTGCCGCAAAGCTTCCACCACTCCAGGTACCAGTAAATTGGCAATTAAACTGGTAAAAAGACTGCCCGGTCCCACAACAACCAACTGTGCAGACAAAATTGCTTTTTTGGCAGCCGGATAGATTGTTGATGTTTCCGGTTCCAGGTACAGGCGCTGAATTTTTCCCCCCGCCTGCGGAATATTGCTTTCTCCACGTACAATGCGCCCATCTACCATTTTCGCTTTTAAAACCAATTTATCTAAAGTTACCGGCAAAACCTCTCCACTGATGGCCAAGACACGACTGGCGGCCACCACAGCTTCCTCAAAACCAAACTCATCGGTCAAGGCAGCCAGGAACAGGTTGCCCAAGCTGTGTCCGGCCAAACCTTCACCGGTGGTAAAGCGATATTCAAATAATTTTTTCAATAAAGGTTCTGTATTGGCTAAAGCAACTAAACAATTGCGAATATCCCCCGGCGGCAACATATCCAAATTTTCACGCAGTCGCCCCGAACTTCCGCCATCGTCAGTCACATTAACAATGGCGGAAATTTTACCGGTGTATTTTTTTAATCCCCGCAAGAGTGTAGAAAGGCCGGTGCCGCCACCGATGGCTGCTATGGATGGTTCAGGAGACAGTTTTGTACGCCCACTAGCAGAATGTAAAAGTGTAGTTTTAGTCTCCGGCTTTGGACGTTTCTGTAATCGGCGCCAAAAGTCAGTGAAAGCAAAAAACAATTTATCAATTTGCATATACCATGCTCCTTAAGTTTTACACTTTATCAACATCGCGAAACTCCTTAATTACCTGATAATTCTTACCTTTTAGCACTTGAGCCAATTCATTGACAAGGGAAACGGAGCGGTGTTTTCCTCCTGTACAGCCTATGGCTATCACTAACTGCGGTTTACCTTCTTTAATATAACAGGGGATGAGGAAAGAAATAAGATCAGACAGTTTCTGAAAAAATTTATGCGTTATGCTCCATTTCCAGATATAGTTTTTCACTTCCTCATCATGACCTGTTAGCGGACGTAAATGTTCCACATAATGCGGATTAGGTAAAAAACGCACATCAAATACTAAATCAGCGTCAAGGGGAATACCGTATTTAAAACCGAAAGCCACTAACGTAATTAATATATTCTCCTGGCGGCTATCCGGTGCATACTGTGTAGTTATCTCTTCTTTAAGTTGTTGGGGTGACAGATGTGATGTATCGATGAGTTTATGGGCACGGCCGCGTATTTGCGCTAAAAGCTTTTTTTCTTCCTTAATACCTTCGGCAATGCTACCCATTGCCGCCAGCGGGTGGCGCCGTCTAGTTTCTTTAAAGCGGCGGATTAAAACTTCATCTGACGCCTCCAAGAAAAGGATTTCATAATCGAAGCCGCTTTCTTCCATTAGTTCCAGTGCTTCCTGCAAACTAGAAAAAAACTCCCCACCACGGATATCGGATACCAGAGCAATGCGCTTGATTTTCCCCTCAGATTGTGCCACCAGCTCGGCAAATTTGGGGATTAACTGCGGTGGTAGATTATCGACACAGAAATACCCTATATCTTCAAAGCTGTGCATGGCCTGGCTTTTCCCCGCCCCTGACAGCCCGGTAATAATGACAAAACGGATATTTTCCACCAGCGTTCACCCCGCTAAACTAATCATGTATAAATTCCTCTCCTGCCGTAGAAACTCCTCTTTTTCCCCTTTCCAGGTTAACTACCCGTTCTGCAGGCACATTTAACCTTTGTAACAATCTGTAAGCGGCGGTAAAATCACCTACGCGTTCCGGAGTGTGGGCGTCACTGTTAATGACAAAATTAACACCTGTGGTCAAAGCCGTTTTCACATAATCATCCAGTTTTTCAGCGTAAGAACTGTTTATCTCCATCAGTGTCCCACATTCCGCACAAATATTTGCCAAAGCAAGTGTATCAATATCTATTTGCAGCCCGGGATGCGTAACGGCCATGACCGGATAGCGCCGCACGGCGGCACAGATTGCTTTGGTATTTATGTCTCGCAATGCTTGTGTTGTTTTGCCCAGCCAACCGGAGAGAAAATTTTTTGCCCCTACCTTTAATGCTGCCAAACTTTGTGGTTTCACCAGCTTATGGTAACCAACAAGTAAAATATCAAGTTCAGGTAAAATTGCTTCCGGTACATCTATGGTTCCGTCCACATCAACAATATTTGCCTCCACACCAAAAAGAATTTCAATTTGCGGGTATTTTGCACGCAAGCGCCGGATTTCCGCTTGCATACTACGAAAAGCTTCTTCTCCTTTAACGCCGATAAAAAAATGTCCCGGGCCATGATCCGTTATACCAATACTTTTTAAACCTCGCCTAATGGCAGCCTGCACATTTTCTTCAATCCTGCCTTTCCCGTGACTATATGTGGTATGGGTATGGTAATCGGCAAATACACGCATAAAAAAGGCACCTCCTACTAAAAAGTAGTGTGCCTCCAAAGCTTTTATTTTACATCCACTCGCGGAGTTTTTCTTCATCTAGAACTATAATTTGCTGCTTATTTAAAAGAATAATTCCATCCTTTTGAAAGCGACTGAGGATTCTGGCCACCGTTTCCCGTGAGGTACCGATCATACTGGCCATTTCCTGTCGCGTTAACTGTAAATCCAAGACTATTCCTTTTTCTGTTACTTTCCCTTCACGCCTTATCAGACGCAGGATTAAACTTGCCAAACGGCTATAGGTATCATGGAGAGCCAAATCACGAATTAAAATCTGTGCCTGCCGCAGGCGCCGGCTCATAATACGCAAAAGTTTTATGGCCAAAAGGGGTTGTGATGCTAACAATTTTTCCATGGCTGCATTACTTAACAGCCAACAAGTAGTATTTTCCACAGCTTCAGCCGTTGCCGGATAAGGTCCCCGGTCAAAAAGGATTACCTCGGCAAAGATATCACCGTCTTTTAAAATATGTAGAATTTGCTCCCGCCCGTCTTCAGACATTTTACTGATTTTCACACGACCGGTTTTAATTACAAAGAGAGCCTCACCAGGATCGCCTTCAAAAAATAAAATTTCACCTTTAGGATATAAGCGTTCTATCATCACAGCGGATACCATTTCCAGTTCCTTTTCCGATAAACCTTGGAAAAAAGGGACCTTTTGCAGGTATGCGGCATTTTTTTTCATGCTTTTCTCTCCGTTAATAGATTACGTGGTGGTCTACAGCCTTCAGGTTCACACATCCGGTCATTAACATGCCATGACGCAATTGCTCTGTCATGGTTGTTATCATCTGCCTTACACCTTCACTGCCGCCGCCGACGGCACCCCAAATGGCCGGTCGACCAATTAAAACGGCATTGGCACCTAAGGCAAGCATTTTGAGGACATCAATACCACTGCGGATCCCGCCGTCGGCGAAAATAAAAATTTCCCCGCGCACACGTTCCACAATTTCCGGCAGCACTTCTGCCACTCCGGGCGTCCCGTCCAGTACGCGCCCGCCATGGTTGGAAACAACAATGGCAGCAGCACCAATCTCCACAGCCATTTCCGCTTCCTGGATCGTCATAATACCTTTAAGGATAAAGGGCAATGATGTCCCGGCCACTAAATCGCGCAACTGGTAAAAACTTTTGGGTCCTACCGGTTGACCTTTCATGGCCATGGTGACAAGACCTGCGCCATCCAGATCAATGCCCACCGCCAAGGCACCGCATGCTTCAGCTTGGCCGATCCTTTCCGCCAGCATCTTCATTTCACGCGGTTTGATAATGGGAATTCCAGCTTGGAAACGTCTAATGGCCTCCAATCCGGCCCCATAAATTTCCGGTTCCGCCCCGTCCCCTGTAAAAGCACAGGAACCGGCTAATAATGCTCCCTCTACAAAAGCGTTGGCTAATTCCTGCTCTGAAAGCGCACCGCCTAAGTTATAGGAAGCACCAGTTAATGGTGCAATAAAAATGGGCGTTTTAAAAACACGGCCAAACAGTTTAAGCGTGGTGTCCGGATTTTCCACTTGATGAATAGTACGCATGTTTATATGATACATAGCCAAAGCTTCAACATTATTTTGAAAAGATGAGCCGGAAAGAATACCGCCCATCCCCGGAACTTCTCCTGCACACGCTTTCCCGTCGCACTGCGGACAAACCCGGCAGTACCCTTTTAATTTTTCCCTGGCACGCTCTTTAATTTCTGCTGCCATCATCTCCGGGAATCCTCCTTATCCAAAAATTGATTAATAAAAACGGCAACCCCATGATTTACATTACTTTCCGTGATGATATCGGCAGCTGCCTTCACATCTGCACATGCATTAGCCACCGCGACACCAATGCCTGCATATTCCAGCATACTAATGTCATTATAACTGTCACCGATGGCTGCCACCTGCTGGCGCGGTATCTTATGCATCTTGGCCAAAAACGCCAAAGCTTTTCCCTTCGTAGCCTCTTTGTCTGTTATTTCCAAATATTGCGGCAGTGAAAAGGCAATCTCAAGTTTATCCCCGTATCTTTGCCACAACTCTTTTTGTATTTCTACTAGTTGTTTGTTGTCCCCGATAATGCTTAATTTAGTAGGAGGCTCAATTAAAAAACTTTGCAGGTCACCCACTACCTTTAACGGCACTTTGGCAAACTTGCGATAAGCATCTGTATATCGGTTCTCTTCCGCCACAAAGAGTTGATCATGCACATAGACATTTATGTGCAAATTTTGTGCTTGAACTATGTCAATAATTTCCCTTGCCTCTATGAGAGGAACGGGACGATAAAAAAGATCTTTCCCTGAGACGGTACGAATCAGTGCCCCATGGTAAGTAATCAGGGGCAAATCTATTTTTAGCTGCCTGGCATAGGACAGAGCAGAGCGAAACATACGGCCTGTGGCAATGGTCACTAAAATACCTTTATCCACGGCCCGCCGGATAGCTGCTTGATTTTCGGCAGAAATCTGTGAATTTGCATCCAGTAAAGTTTCATCCAAGTCTAAGGCCAGTAGCTTAAAAGTCATCTCCTCCCCCCTTTTCAACTCCACTATCATACCATGAAAGGTAGTTCCGATTCTAGTAGATTTACTTCTGTAAGCTTTAGCGATTCCCTTTAGAGGGCAAGAAAAGGCCGCCCTTTTCCCACCCGGCTGGCGTACGGTGGCGGCCTTAAACTTTGCACTCATAATCCATTATAACAGGAAGCAGTAAAAAATTATGTCGAAAGGTGTTGTTGTGTTCAGGACTTACATGTCATATTCATTCTGTTCCTGTAAAAACGCATATAAATTCATGGCAGCTTGTTTTGTCATCCCTTTCACGGCAGCCAGCTCCTCCACGGAAGCCTTACGCATGGCGTCCAAGCTGCCAAAGGTACGCAACAATTCTTTACGCCGCTTTTCACCTATGCCCGGCACAGACAACAATAACGAACCGCGGGCGGGGCGACTGCGTTGTTTGCGCTGGCTGGTTACAGCATAGCGGTGAGCTTCGTCACGAATACGCTGTAAAAGCTTTAGTGCAGGAGAAGTGCGTGGCAAAAGCAACGGTTCCTTTTGTCGGGGTAAAAAAACTAATTCTTTTTCTTCCGCCAAGGCAACTGCAGGAATAAAATCATATCCTATTTCATTTAATGTTTGCAAGACCGTATTTAACTGCCCGCGGCCGCCGTCAATGAGCAGTAAATCCGGAACTAATAAAAACGGATCCTCACTGTTTTGCTCCATCTTGCCCTCTTTTTGAGCAGACTGCAGGCGAGCAAAACGACGGGAAATAACTTCCCGCAAGGAGGCATAATCATCGGGACCTTGTACACCGCGTATGCGAAAACGCCTGTAATCAGCAGGTTTAGCCACCCCGGCTTCAAAAACCACCATGGCGGCAACAGTCCCTTCCCCTTGAAAATGAGAGATATCATAACCTTCTATGCGTAGAGGCGGTGCTTCCAACTGCAAAATTTCCGCCAGAGCCTGTAAAGCCACAGAGGGATCTTTTGCCCTTGTTTGTAGCAACTCTTGTTCCAAAAACAATTCGGCGTTGTCCAAAGCCAAACGCATCAATTCTTTTTTCGGCCCACGTTTGGGCACGCGCAAGATTACTTTCCGACCGCGTTTGTGCTCTAGCCAGGCCGCCACCAAATCTTGATCCGGAATCTCTTCCGACAATAAAATCTCCGGCGGAATTTCTCCGGCATGGGTATAGTAGCGTCGCAAAAAAGCATTGAGCAGTTCAGGAGTTCCTTCATCTGTAGGATTAGTCAGGATAAAATGTTCCTGACCGGTAAGTTTGCCACCCCGCACCACAAAAAGCTGGGCACAGCCAATTTCCTCCCGGGCGGCCAAGGCAATAATATCACGGTCTCCACCGGATGTAACCACAATTTTTTGCTTCTGGCTTATGGCTTCAACGGCACGGTATTGATCCCGCAGTCGTGCCGCTTTTTCAAATTCCAGATTCTTGGCGGCATCTTCCATTTGGGCGGCCAAATCTTGCAAGAGTTTATCCTGCTTTCCTTCCAAAAATAAAACCACTTCGTCCACTATTTTCCTGTATTCTCCAGCAGATATTTTCCCGGCACAAGGCGCCAGGCAGCGCTTAATATGGTAATTTAGACAGGGACGCTTGTTTTTTCCCACATTAATAGAGCCACGGCAGCGCCGCAACGGAAAAAGACGCTGGAGTAAGCGGATTGTTTCTTTGACAGCACCCGCATTGGGGTAAGGACCAAAGTAACGTGCCCCGTCCTTTTGTACGCGCCGTGCCACATAGATTCTGGGGTATTCGTCCTGGAGTGTAACACATAAATAAGGATAGTTTTTATCATCTTTAAGGTCAATATTGTAACGGGGCCGGTATTCTTTGATCAGGTTACTTTCAAGAATCAGCGCTTCCACTTCCGTATCAGTAACCGTGTAATCAAAATCGGCTATTTTTTCCACCAGCGCCCTGACTTTGGGCAAAAGTTTCTCTTGTGCTTGAAAATAGGAGCGAACACGTTGCCGTAAGTTCACGGCTTTACCCACATAGAGTATTTTGCCGCGCCTGTCTTTCATTAAATAAACGCCGGGGCGCTGCGGCAAAAGTTTTAAT
>JAAYMK010000161.1 GCA_012521405.1 Bacillota bacterium | reverse complement strand
TTCTTTGCCAAAGGCAAGAAACCGGGGGCTGTGAAATTTTTTGAAATTATACATTTCCTTATACATTCGGTTTGATTGGCCATTTATCATAGGGTACAGCTTCTGTGCTAAACTTCATCGTATCGCCGTCTTTTTTCACAATAATCCACTTCAGCCAGTTTTTGTTGTCCATTTCCGGGAAATCTTCCCGTAAAAACCATCCTCTTGATTCTTTCCGCATTGCAGCTGCTCTAAACTGCATCTCTGCAGAAAGTACCATGGCACTTGCTTCATGACAGGCAAGAAGATCATGGAAGTCATGAGCTTTCATTGTCTTGGAGAGTTCTTTAGCTTTTTCCACATAGCGTAAAGCCGTTTCAATACGATGATCACTCATATAAACTGACCTTTCCATTGGTCCCACAGCTTTTTGGACGTAGCGGATGACATCTTTGGCACTGCACCCAGACTCCCGCCGCAAAGGTGCATAAGCACGTGCCATACACTCTTCCACCTGTGCATTATCAATGGGCGGCAATGAATTTTGTCTGGCATTGTCGGCTGCACTCTGTGAGCACATAATACCGGCAAAAACAGCATTTAAAATGCCGGAACCGCGGTTACGGCCGGGTGGCGCCGGGACGGCCCCTGGCGCTGCTGAACCGCAATAACTTGCATCACCAATGGCGTACAGGCCGGGGATTGTGGTTTGCATATCATGTCCTACTTTAACCGGGGACTGTTCACCGATAAACAGTGGACATACTTCCCAGTCTTCATCCACTTTGTCAGCCCATTCATTATTTAATTTCCAGAAAGGCGCACCGAAGGGGCGATCCCACAGCGATTCTAAAGAACCTCCGTTGTTTTCAGGTTTGAGAATAATTGGGCCCTTGGCCATGGCCATTTGTGTAAACCACTCGGCAATGGCGGTACTACTAATATCAGGTTCCGGGCCGGAGCGGAAATTCTTTGTAATATGTTCACCTTCTTGATTGTACATGAAGTTCTCGCCATAAACAACTTCCCGGTGGCTTCGGACTCTTACCAGTTGGGCAAAGTTGCCGAATTCAGGATTCCGCATTTCGGCGCCGGCACGGAAAGCGGCGGCGATACCGTCACCCCTACCGCTGCCCCACATGGGTCCAATCCGGTAATTCTGACTGCCGGTCGCTAAAATAACAGATTTGGCATTAAAGACATAAAAAGTTCCATCCAGAATACTGTAACCTGTGGCACCGGCTATTCTGCCGTCGGCAGTCAGCAAATCGGATACTGTAACTTTATCCAGGAACCTGACGCCCATTTTTTCTGCCGTTCTCCGGAGTTTTATGGTAATATCCAAATCCACCCCTATGATTCCCGTCATGGGACCGGTGGGAATCACAGCATAGCTGCCGTCAGCACGTTTGGGAAGCTTTGCTCCCCATTCAACCAATTTGTCAAGCAGATGATGGTTCATGGAAACGTATTTGAGGAGAAGTTCCTGATCACCCAGGTAGCAGCCAATATTATGCACATGGTATTCCACAAAATCTTCCGGTGTTATTTTCTGAAAATCAAAATATTGGAGAACGCCCCCGCCTCTGCAGGCTTTCCCCGAATATCCCGCCGTTTGCTTTTCCACAATGAGAATATCAAGCTCCGGGTTGACTTCTTTCAAAGAAATGGCCGCGGAAAGTCCTGCAACTCCACCACCAATGACTAAAATGTCAGCAGAAAGATTTTCGCGCCCGAACATATCCATTCAGACTTCCCCCCTTAGAGATAGCGATCAAAAGTCTGCAGCAGCTTTTCACTTGCAAAATCCGGGATAACTTTGATACAGTTCCTTTTACAAAGGGCTTCACACCAAAAACAGTGCTCACAGTCCTCAACGTATTTGAAAATAGGTTGGTTTTTTTCTTCATCCCAGCGGATTACATCCACAAAACATGCTTTATAGCAAAGTTTGCAGCCGACACAGTTTTCAGGATTAAAAATGATGCGATGTTTTGTATCAATCATAACGACACTCCTTTAGTCCTTAAAAATTGTCTCGTTCTACAGGGAAAATCCGCGGTAACAACCTGGCCAGGTTGGTAAATTCTTTGATATTATGCAGGGTAAGTGCTTTTAGTGGCTCTTCCGGCATGCGGACCCCGTCAGGCAGCACTTTGTATGCCACCTTGTTTCTGACAGTGTATCCCATCCAGAAACGAGTGCGAAGCTCGACGCCGCCTTCTATCGGGCGCACGAAATGACACATAATAGTGGGCCCGTTGGCGCAAACAATTGTAGAGCAGGCATCCGTGCCGATTTTGGAAGTATCAAAACCCATGTCCCCGGGATTTTTAAAATGAATGACAATTTGCTGTGGTCCCATTCCTACGTCTTCATAGACGAGATGGGTTGTATCCCAATAACGCTCCTTATAAGAGAGCATGGGGTCCCTGGCTTTTTCCTTCTGCATGGATTCGGCACGGTAGTGATCCTCATTGTCCCAAATGGTGTAGCGCAAATTGTCAAGTCCATGCCAGGCAAACCACCAGTCAAACATTTCGCCGGTTACCCCCGGCATTTTTACCAGGTTAGAGACGTAACCTGTCCCGTCCGGCATCACACAGTAACCGATTTCTTCTTCAAAATAACCGGGCTCAAAAAGACGGTTCCTTTCATGAACCGGGAGAGCCTTTGCAGGATCAATGGGGCCTGCCAAAACTTTTTGTATAATTTCTTGTGGGGGTTCCGCCATGGGTTCCAAATAATATTTGTAATAAGATTTTTTCTTGTCTTCTTCGGTTACGGGAACCTTTTTGCGGGGGAGATTCATGAAATCAACCTCCTTTGCTGAAGAATTTAAGTTTTTTCTTTTGTGTGAAAAAAAAGAAAAATGCGATAAAAGTTTGGCTAAAGTTATCTTAACTTAAATCTTGCTTGTCCATAAAATTCAATTATTTTATGAGCTCATAATTTAAGTTTATAAGTGGAGAGGGTGGGAATTATTTAATGAACACAATGCAATTGCAGTGTTTCCTGACGGCCGCCAAACGCCTAAATTTTACTGAGAGCGCAGCCGAGTTGTTTATCTCCCAACCGGCCCTTAGTTACAATATTTCGGAATTGGAAAAAGAATGGGGCCTTGAGCTTTTTGTCCGCGACAAAAAAAATAAAGACACACGCCTTACACCGGCCGGTGAAGTGATGTATGAGGGTATGCTGGATTTACTTGAGCAATTTGAACGTCTTTTGCAAAGGGCACGAAGCATACAAGAAGGTAAATCCGGGACTCTTATTATCGGAATTATCAGCAGTGATCGCATTGATGATTACTCTTTGAAAGTCATAGACAGTTTCAAAGAAAAGTACCCGGATGTGGATTTGATCTTGAAGAGGGGAAGCCACAGTGAATTAGTAGAATGGTTGTACAATCATACTGT
>JAAYMK010000160.1 GCA_012521405.1 Bacillota bacterium | reverse complement strand
GCCTTTATTGCCGGTTCCATGGGGCTGCTTTTAACAGATATTTATTCCAGGATTGAAATAGCTGTGCGGGGCGGTTCCGGCAGTATGGTAATCGGCGGTGCCGGAGCCTTTGATGCCATTGTTATTGGCGGCATACTGTCTTTACTACTGGCTGAAGTCTTCGGTGAAAGCAGGGAAAGAATCCAAGGAGGCCCTGCTGCACATCGTCCTCCCAGCTTAAGGGAGGGGCTGACAGATGCTGAGTTCGGCAGCGACATGGGAGAGATAAAGGCTGAAAGTGAAAATGAGGAGGAAAATAAAGATGAAGAGTAGATTTTGCTTCCGCTTGCTTACCTTGCTGGTGGCTGTGGGGCTGTTATTAACCCCTGCAAGCAGCCTGGCCATGCTTGATTTTGAGGATTTACTGGATGGCACTCCCGGTGAAATTTACACCATGGTGGATGAAAAGGGAAATGTGATTATGCGCACTGCCCGCAAGATCAGTGAGGGTGATGAATATATTGACAAAAATAATAACCATTACCGCGTAAAATCCGTGGTGGGGCAAACGGCAAAGGCGGAATTTGTACAAAAGGTGACGCTGGCCCAGCCTGAGCCGGAAAGTTTTTTCGCCCGTGTACAAGGTCTGTTACAGTCTGCTTTGCCTGTACAACGGGAAGGGGAAGCAAAAACAAAAAAAATTGCCATCTATAATTCTCATGGAGCGGAATCTTACATAAAAGGTGACGGCACCGAAAGTAAGGATCCTGGCGGCGGCATTCTTGATGTGGCAGATCGACTGCAGGCAGCCCTGGAAGCAAAAGGTGTTGAAGTTATTCGCTCCCGGGAACCACACACGCCACATGATGCCGGCGCCTACCAGCGTTCCCGGCGCACGGCGGAAGAAGCTTTGAAAGCAAGGCCCGATGCACTCATTGACGTGCACCGTGATGCAGTGCCGGAGGAAGAATACTTGGAGGAAATTAACGGTGAAGAACGTGTTCAGGTACAGTTGGTGGTGGGTCGCCAGAATCAAAATATGGCTAATAACCGCCAATTTGCCGAAGGATTGAAGAAGCAGGCCGATAAAAAATACCCGGGTTTAGTCAAGGGTATTTTCATGGCCCGGGGAAATTATAACCAGGATTTATCACCGCGGGCAGCTTTGATTGAAGTAGGTTCCCATACAAACGATAAAGATCAAGCCTTGGAATCCATGGATCTTTTTGCTGAGGTGATTACAGATTACCTTTACGGCACAGCTGAAGGACAGCAGGCAAGCGGGCCAGAAAAAACTACGGCAAAAGGGCCCGGCGGTACGGCATTAAAAACTGTTTTTTGGCTGGTGATAGGCATCATTGTGGCAGTGGGAGCTTATTTACTCATCAGTACAGGGGGATTTGAACAGTTAAAAGCAAGAGTACAAAAATTTATGCGCCGGGAGATGAATTTTTTAGGCGGTACACGCGGAAGGGACGAGGAAGATGGAGGAACGGACGGGAGTTGATAAGGTTTGACCAGAGAGATTTTAACGATAGTTACCGGTGTTTTCTTGGGCACAATCTCTCGTTTTTGGATGATGCGGCGAGATTTTCGTCAATATCCTTCTTACCCTCATGCCGTAGTAACACACCTGGCCTTAGGTTTTGTGGCGGCCACTTTGGGGGCAGTGGCAATTCCTGCCCTGGCGGCCAAAGAATATACGGCCGTTACTTTTTTAACGCTGGCAGCCACACAGTTCCGCGAAGTGCGGACCATGGAAAGGGAGATGCTCCTGGCGCTGGAGAAATCAGCTTTAGTTTCCCGCGGCCCTGATTATATTGAAGGTATTGCCCGTACTTTTGAGGCTAGAAACTATTTGGTGGTTTTTGTCTCCTTGACTGCTTCACTGGTGACATATTTGTTTTCCGTGGTGCCGGGGATAATAGCAGGTATTGTTGCCATGGCTTTAGTCCGCCGTTTTATGCAGGGCAAGCTCATTGGCGATGTGGCCCGGGTAAGGCCAGGAAAACTACATTTCGAAGGTGCCAACCTTTTTGTAGACGATATTCATATTATGAACCTGGGACTAAAAGAAACGCACAAAGTTTACGAGGAGTACGGGCGCGCAGTGGTCATCGAACCGCTTGATGACAATGCCCGGGAGATTTTAGCTAATGTGGGGCAAAGACAAGCCATTGCGCATGAAGTAGCCGCTTTATTAGGTGTACGGCGAGATGTGGACACAGCGGAATTTACACCGCTTTTGCGGCGCAATGTAAAGACCGGCAGGGTCGGTTTGGTTATCGTACCCATTGAACCGGATATGGAATGCCTCCTTGAGGCTGTAAAAAACGTTCCTGTCCTGGAATCTTCTTTCGTCAAACCTTTGGCCTCCAAAGCCGGTTATTGTGCCACCGATTAGGAGGGTAGGTATGGAAGTATCAATCACCAAGGCAATCCTTGCCGCTGTAACCATTACCCGTGATGAGCGTGTTACCGGCGTTCCGGTTTTTTATGCGGAATCGGAAGAAGAGATGGTGGAAATATCGGTAATTCTTTCCCGGGTACTGGAAGCCGTTGCACATGATATGGGCAATGGCGTCTATATCATTGTTAAACATTAAAATAGATAAAAGGAAGGTTTGCATGGCAGGTAAAAAAATTATCTACCATTGCTATGGCGGGGCGCATTCCTCTGTGGTGGCGGCGGCCATTCATCTAGGTAAGCTGGATACACAAAGAATACCTGAGGCACAGGAGCTTCTCGCCCTTACACTTTTTGACCGGCAAACACAGGCGGGCCATGGACAACTGCATTTTTTCGGCTTTGATGAAGGTAAGAATGAAGTTTACTCTGTAGGTTGCCGGAATGTGGGGGATATGATGGAAAAATTTTTGACGGAGATTGCGCAAATCCTTGGTTTTTCCGGGGATTTGTTCTTTGTGGACACTTTACACTGCGTCAATTTGCGCATGCGTATAGGAGGTTATCTCTCACGCCGTTTAGGGTTGGTTCCCTTGGGTAGACCGCTGGTGGTGGCGGGAACCCGGGCCGCTTACCCGCGGCTGGCAGCATTGGTACAAAAAGTTAAAGCACAGGTGTTGACATGATCTATTTATATATAGGTGTACGTGACTTGTACCTGCCGGCTGCTGCCGCCTACATGCATTTACAGGGAAGAAACGAGCTGACGGCAAAAGAATTGCTTGCCTTCCCTTATTTTCGTCCTGCGCAAAAAGCGGACGAAGGGCGGCTGTACTACCTTGGCACCGATGCGGACAACCACCCTGTTTACATAGCCTGTGTAGCCGACCACCCGGATGTTTTTCATAACGCAGTCCAAAGTTTGCTTACCGTATATGGTTTGCCGCCCACAACGATTCAAGTTGTGCCATGTCTTTTGGAAAACCTGCAGCTTGCTGCCTATTTCAGGCTGCTGACCAGAATAGGTTTAGACACCTTGGCCGACAGATTAGGTTTAAAAATAGTTTTAAATCGCTTACCCGACCTGGTACGGGAAGGAGTGGCTTTTTAAGAAGCACTTTGCGGAGTGCTTCTTTTTAATTTTTTCTTTCCTTTATCGCACTTGACAGATTGGAATAGTATACATATAATATTAACAATTAAGCAAGTGTTTAAATGATTGAGGGATGAAAATGGTTAAAGATATTTGTCAGGAGTATTCAATTAATGCAGAAGCTGTGGCGCACGTAAAGGAAAATTTACCGGATGCGGAGGTTTTGGAGAAACTTTCCGCCATGTTTTCCGCCTTCGCCGATGTCAGCCGTTTGAAAATTATGCTCTCAATTTGTGAGCGTGAATTATGCGTGTGCGAACTTGCAGAAGTGCTGGATATGAGTATGCCGGCTGTTTCGCACCATTTGCGGCGCTTGAAAGACTTGGGTTTGGTGAAATACAGGCGTGAAGGCAAGCTTGTTTATTATTCCTTGGATGATGAACATGTGCAGCAATTATTAACGGTAGGGTTAGAACACAGCTTACACAGATAAAAAAGTAGAGCTTAAAGATAAAGGGGAATATGGAATGCAGAACACGCAGACTTTACAGTCACCAAAATGGCGTGAAAAAACTTTGCAGGTGGAAGGTTTAGACTGCGCCAACTGTGCCCGGGAACTACAGGAAATGATTTGTCGCCTTGATAATGTGGGAGAATGTTCCTTGACATATGCAACCGGTAAGCTACATTTGCGCTATCACGGTTCATTGGAAAAAGTAAAAAAATTGGTACTGGCGCAGGGGTATTACCTGCGCGAGGACCATGAAGAAGAAAAAGGAGATGCCGTGGCGGCGCAAAGGGTGAGACAAGCTGCGTGGGCCGCTTTAGGCCTGCTTTTAGCGCTTGTTGCCGCCGCATATACTCCTAATCTTGTGATCCCGTTTTTACTTGTCACCATCTTAGTGGGCGGGCAGACTACTTTTCGCCGTGCCTGGCTGGCTCTTTTACAGCGGCGGTTAGATATGAATGTTTTAATGACAACTGCCGTGATTGGTGCCATTATTATTGGTGAGTGGTGGGAAGGCGCTGTGGTTGCCTTTCTCTTTGCCGCCAGTAATGCTTTAGAAACTTATACCACGGAAAAAAACCGCCGTTCAATCCGTTCTCTCATGCATACCATGCCGGAAGTGGCCCACAGGCTTGTAAACGGCATCCCGGAAACGGTAGAAGTGAAAGAAATTGCCGACGGGGAAATGATCCTGGTGCGGCCCGGCGAACAGATACCTTTAGATGGTATTGTGATTGACGGCTCTTCTTGGGTAAATGAAGCAGCCATTACCGGGGAAGCCATGCCGCAAAATAAAGAGCGAGGCAGCCGGGTATATGCCGGCACTCTAAACGGTAACGGCTCCTTAACAGTTCAGGTTACCGGAACATGGCAGGATTCAACTTTAAGTAAAATTGTCCGCCTGGTGGAAGAAGCCCAGGAGAACCGTGTGCCCCTGCAACAGTTTGTGGATCGCTTTGCCCGGGTCTACACGCCGGCGGTGATGCTTTTGGCTGCAGCCGTGGCTGTGGTGGGACCCCTTGTGCAAAACGGTAACTGGGGAGAATGGGCTTACAAAGGTTTGGCGCTACTTCTGGTGGCTTGTCCTTGTTCTTTAGTACTAGCGGCTCCTGTTTCGGTGGTAGCAGCCTTGACCAACGCCGCACGCCAGGGAGTTTTAATTAAAGGCGGCGTCTTTTTGGAAGCAGTGGGCACAGTGCAGGCCATACTCTTTGATAAAACCGGTACCCTTACCAAAGGAGAGCCGGAAGTAAAAGAGATTTATACAGCCAGCGGCGTTAGTGAAGAAGAGCTTTTGGCCGTGGCGGCCGGTTTAGAGGCACATTCAGAGCATCTTTTGGCGCAAGCAGTGCGACAAAAAGCGGAAGAACGGGGGATAAAACCGTTTCCCGTTACTGATTTTATCGCCATTGCCGGCAAAGGCATCCAAGGTATTATTAACGAACGGCTTTATCTCATAGGTTCCCTTGCCTACTTGCAGGAAAACGGCATCGCTACGGAAGAGGTGTCGCAGCTTGCGCAAAAAGGAGAAACTGTCATTGCCATTGCCTGCGAAAAGCGCCTTATGGGGGCTTTATTACTAAAAGATACTGTGCGTAAAGAAAGTGCTGCAGTGCTGGCAGCGCTGCGCAAACTGGGGATTAACAATCTACAAATGCTTACAGGCGACCGGCAGCAGGCGGCAATTGCCTTAGGCGCAGAATTGGGCTTGGACCAGGTTAGGGCAGAGCTTTTGCCGCAGGATAAAGAAAAAACTGTGCGGCAAACGGAGGAAACTTGGGGCAAAGTGGCCATGGTGGGAGACGGCATTAATGATGCACCGGCATTGGCTGCAGCTACAGTAGGAATTGCCATGGGTGCCGCCGGCAGCCCCACCGCCTTGGAAACGTCAGATATTGCGCTCATGGGTGATGATTTAACTAATTTACCGTATTTAATTCGCCTTTCGCGGCACACCACTGCTGTAATCCGCCAAAATATTGTCCTTTCCCTCTTGCTTAAAACGGCTGCCATCTTACTGGTTTTCCCCGGCTGGTTATCCCTGTGGCTGGCCATTGTGGCCGACATGGGTGCTTCACTTTTAGTAACTCTAAACGGCATGCGCCTTTTAGGTTTTCGTAAAAAAGTCTAAACTTTTGAACCTGGCAAAGCACAGTCTTTGTCAGGTTTTTTTACATCTAATGTTTGCTTTTTAGGCGGCCATGTAGGATAATGGTAAAAGTAAAACCTTAGTAGGTGTGAATGATGACAGAAAAGCGGATCGAGCAAATTATTCCCGGCTCCATTGCCGATGAAATCGGCCTTCGTGCCGGTGATTATGTGGTAAATATTGACGGTTTTGTACCGCAGGATATTTTGGACTGGCAGTTGGCTGAAAGCGGGGAACGGCTGCTTTTAACCATCAGGCATCAGGAGGGCGACCTGGTGGAATATGAAATTGAAAAGGATTATGATGAGACATTAGGTATTGTTTTTGCGTCGCCTACCATGGATGAAATTAAAAGCTGCCGCAATCATTGTCTTTTTTGCTTTGTGGACCAAATGCCAAAAAATATGCGGAAAACTTTATATGTAAAAGATGATGACTATCGCCTTTCTTTTCTCACGGGTAGCTATATTACATTAACTAATCTGCAGGAAGAAGATTTGGCAAGAATATGCCGGCTGCATTTAAGCCCGCTGTATGTTTCCGTACATGCCACTGATCCGGAAAGCAGGCAAAAATTAATGCGCAATCCTAAAGCAGGCAAGCTTTTGCCCTTACTTAAGCGTTTGGCTGCTTGTGGGATACAGTTTCATACACAGGTGGTTTTATGTCCCGGTTTAAATGACGGGGCTATCTTGGAGCAAACCATAGCTGATTTGTATGCACTTTACCCGTCTGTACTCACCTTGGCCGTGGTACCGGTGGGGCTTACCGGTTATAGAAAGGGGCTTTATGCCTTGCAACCCTATACTTTTGCCACTGCCCGAAAAGTTCTGGCACAAGTGCATGCCTGGCAGGAAAAAGCTTTAAAAGAAAAAGGGACACGTTTTGTCTTTGCTTCCGATGAGTTTTATACTTTAGCCCGGGAGCCTCTTCCCCCCGCCGAGGCCTATGAAGGCTATCCACAGCTGGAAAATGGAGTAGGCTTGGTGCGTATCATGCTAGATGCATGGGAGAACTGGCAAAAACGCCTGCCACAAAAACTGGCGGTACCCACGGAAGCAACGGTGGCTACCGGAGTTTCGGCGGCACATTATCTGCAGCCTATTGTAGATCGCCTTAATGAAATTGAAAATTTAACGCTAAAGCTTGTACCGGTAAAAAACCATTTCTTTGGCGGCCAGGTAACAGTGACAGGTTTGCTAACCTATCATGATTTAATTAAGGCTTTAAAAAAAGTAAAAGGTACATTATATTTATCTTCAGTGATGCTAAAAGCAGGAAAAGATCTTTTTTTAGATGGATATACTATACAAGATTTGGCGCAAGCATTGCAAACAAGAGTGCAGGTGGTGACAGACCTCCCTGACTTTCTGGAAAAACTGCTGCAGTTAAAGTGAGGTGACAAGATGTCTTTACCTGTTGTTGCCATTGTCGGACGCCCTAATGTAGGTAAATCTACCATGTTTAATCGACTGATACAAAAACGAGTTGCCATTGAGGAAAGTACACCGGGGGTTACCCGGGATCGTATTTACGGCCGTGTAGAATGGGTAGACCGAGAATTTTGGCTCATTGATACTGGTGGGTTGACCTTTGAAGATGACCAAATCTCCCAGGCCATCCATAAGCAAGTTCAGCTGGCAATTGACGAGGCTAATCTGATTTTATTTTTTGTTGATCTCCGTACCGGTCCTGTGCCTTTGGATTACGAAGTGGCAGAAATGCTGCGACGCACCAATAAACCGGTAATTTTAGTGGCCAATAAGGCGGAGGGACCGGAGACAAAGCTGCATGCCGCTGAATTTTATGCTTTTGGCTTGGGGGAGCCGCAGCTGGTGTCTGCCGCCCACGGTTTAGGAACGGGTGATTTGTTGGATGAGATCATACGGCTGTTGCCGGCAGGGGAAACTCCGCCTGAAGACGAAGATATTCTACGGGTGGCAATCATTGGGCGGCCCAATGTGGGCAAATCATCCCTGCTCAATAAAATTTGCGGCATGGAGCGGGTGATTGTTAGCGATATCCCCGGCACCACCAGGGATGCCGTTGATTTGCCGGTGGAAAGGGATGGACAAAAATATTTATTCGTGGATACAGCCGGCATCCGGCGCCGCAGTAAAGTGGAAGAATCCGTAGAATATTATTCTGTGCTGCGTGCCATTCGCGCTGCAGAAGATGCAGATGTGGTTTTAGTTTTAATTGACGCCACTGAAGGTGTAACGGAGCAGGACAAGCGTATTGCCGGCATTGCCCACGAAGCTGGACGGGCCATTATCCTTGTGGTCAATAAATGGGATGCGGTGGAAAAAGATGATAAAACTATGGACGTCTATCGGGAAAAGATACGTATGGAGCTTGCTTTTCTTTCCTATGCACCCATTGTGTTTATTTCCGCTTTAACCGGTCAACGCGTCCATCGCCTTTATGAATTAATTAATTATGTAGCCCAGCAGCATGCCATGCGCATTAAGACTTCTCATCTCAACGAATTATTGGCAGATGCCATGGCTATCACGCCACCTCCCACAAAAAGAGGCCGGCAGTTAAAGATTTATTATTTGACACAAATAAGAGTAAAGCCGCCTACCTTTGCCGTTTTTGTCAATGATCCTGAATTGGCCCATTTTTCTTATCTACGCTATCTTGAAAACAAGTTGCGGGAAACATATGGCTTTGAAGGCACACCCATTCGCCTGCTCGTGAGAAAGAGGATAGGGGGTAAGTAAATGAGCTCCTTTCTGATCGTGGCGGCAGCTTATTTGCTGGGTTCCATACCCTTTGGCTATCTGGCAGGCAAACTGCTTAAAGGCATTGATATCCGCCAATATGGCAGCGGCAATATTGGTACCACCAATATTCATCGCATTCTGGGTTTAAAACCGGCTATTATTGTTTTAATTTTAGATGTAGCTAAAGGTTTATTGCCGGTTTTGTTGGCTCGCTACTTTACAGACAGTACTACATTGCACCTGGTAACAGGCTTTGCCGCCATCGTGGGGCATAACTGGCCGCTTTTCCTAAAGTTTCGCGGCGGCAAAGGTATAGCCACCTCCATTGGTGTTTTTATCGGTTTGGCACCCCTGGTGCTGTTAATAGGGTGTATTGTTGGCGGCCTTGTCATTGCCGTGACACGTTATGTTTCCTTGGGTTCCATTATTGGCGCTCTTTCTGCACCAATTGCCATGATAATTTTAGACATGCCACCTGTTTATATTTTTTTTGGCATTATTATTTGTATTATGGTTATCTGGCGACATCGTGAAAATATTGTCAGATTGCTGAACGGTACGGAGAACAAATTGGGGACAAAAGTAAAGATAGAGAATGAGGGAAAATAAGATGAGAGATGTTGCAGTTATCGGAGCGGGGAGTTGGGGAACCGCTTTAGCCATAGTTTTGGCGGAAAATTGTGAACATGTGACTCTTTGGGCCCGGCGGGAAGAATTATGCCGGGCCATGCGGCAAACACGAGAAAATAGAGATTATCTGCCCGGGGTACTTTTGCCGAAAAATATTACGGTGACAAACGATTTGGAGCAGGCCGTTTACAAAAAGGAAGCCATTGTACTGGTGGTACCGTCACATACTGTACGTAGCATTGCTCGACAAATTGCCCCCTATATTAAAACCTGTCCGCTAATTATAAATTGTGCCAAAGGCTTGGAAGAAGGCAGCCACTGTCGCATGTCAGAAATTTTAGAACAAGAATTGCCGCAATGTTTTCCCGTAATTTTATCCGGCCCCAATCATGCGGAAGAAGTTAGCCGGCGAGTACCCTCCGCTACGGTTGTAGCCGCAAAAGAGGAAAGATCAGCAAAGGCGGCGCAAGCATTATTTATGACAAGCCGCCTGCGCGTCTATACCAACCCTGATGTTATCGGGGTGGAATTGGGCGGAGCATTAAAGAATGTAATTGCCATTGCCGCAGGAGTTTCTGACGGCTTGGGTTATGGTGATAATACAAAAGCGGCCATTGTGACGCGCGGTTTAACGGAAATTGCCCGGCTTGGTCGCAAAATGGGGGCAAACCCGTTAACATTTGCCGGTCTCTCAGGCGTGGGGGATTTAATGGTAACTTGTACGTCACACCACAGCCGCAATCGTAATTTGGGTATGGAAATTGGCAGGGGAAAAAAATTAACGGAAATCCTTGCCGGCATGCGGATGGTAGCAGAAGGGGTCCGGACCACAAAAGCGGCAAAGGAACTAGGAAAAATATATCAGGCAGAGATGCCCATTACGGAACAAGTGTATGAAATTCTTTTTCATGAAAAAGAACCGCGTCGTGCGGTGGTGGAGTTATTGAAGCGGAAAGGAAAATTTGAAATAGAAGATGTGGTTTCATTCAAATTGCAAAATTAAATGCATACACTCCTTTGGGAGTGTAATTTTTTTAACTTTACAATTATATAGATTACTAAAGTCAGAGATATATCAGCTTGCGTATGCTTTTTTTATATTTTACCGGATTTTCCTCCAGACAAAAGTAATAATCGATGGACGGCCTCATATAAATGTAATGTTAATATGTAATATTGTTGTGCTAACAACTTCTAACTAAAGTTTAGAAGGGGAGGGATTATAATCTTTAAAATCTTTAACTTAAGTTTTGGAAAAAGGAGGGAGAAATTTGGTTAAATATGACCTGCTGCAGCATATTGTGGAGAGAACGGGCGGCGATATTTATTTGGGCGTTGTCGGCCCCGTAAGAACCGGCAAGTCAACATTTATAAAAAAGTTCATGGAGCTGGTGGTCATTCCTAATATCGCAGACCCGCAGGATCAAGAAAGAGCCAGGGACGAATTGCCGCAAAGCAGTGCGGGACGCACAATTATGACAACTGAGCCTAAATTTATCCCCGATGAAGCCATAGAAATTAAAGTGCGGGACAATATAACCATGCGCGTCCGGCTGGTGGATTGTGTCGGGTACACTGTTCCGGGTGCTTTAGGGTACGATGATGAGGGAGCACCCCGGATGGTGACAACACCGTGGTTTGATTATGATGTACCCTTTGAAGAGGCTGCAGAGGTAGGGACGAAAAAAGTTATCACCGACCATTCTACCATCGGTATAGTTGTGACCACGGACGGTACCATTACTGAAATTTCCCGGGAAAGCTATATCGATGCGGAAGAGCGGGTTGTTAATGAGCTGAAAGAGTTGGGCAAACCTTTTATCATTCTTTTAAACTCGATACAACCTTATTCCCAAGAAGCATTGGCCCTTAAAGAAGAGTTGGCGGAAAAATACGATGTGCCGGTAATACCCTTTAATGCCCTGCAGCTGATGGAAGAAGATATTAATATGATTTTCCAAGAACTGCTTTATGAGTTTCCGGTGCGCGAAGTTAACATCAACCTGCCCAGCTGGATTGAAGTTTTAGATAGTGAACATTGGCTGCGTAAAGAATTTAACGATGTGATCCGGGAAAGTGTTGCCAATGTAGCCCGTCTGCGGGATGTTGACGGTATGGTAGAACTTTTAAGTACAAAAGAGATTGTTGACAATATTGTCCTGCAAGAAATGGACCTGGGCACCGGTAAAGCAATCATTGACATTCAAGCACCCGAGGCTCTCTTTGAAAAAGTACTTTCTGAAATCTGCGGCGTTGAAATTGAAGATCAGGCAGATCTGTTGAAAATTCTACAAGAAAGTGTTGCTGCCAAGCGTGAATACGATAAATTGGCCGAAGCCCTGGAGCAAGTGCGCGAAACCGGTTACGGTATTGTACCTCCACAGCTTGATGAAATGACTTTAGAAGAGCCGGAAATTATCCGTCAAGGGGGCAGGTTTGGTGTCCGCTTACGTGCCAGTGCACCGTCACTACATATTGTCCGGGTGGATGTGAAATCTGAATTTGCCCCCATTGTAGGTACAGAAAAGCAAAGCGAAGATCTCGTCAATTACATTATGGGTGAGTTCGAAGAAAATCCGGAAGCGCTTTGGGAATCTAATATCTTTGGCAAATCACTCCATGAAGTGGTTAAAGACGGCATTGCCGCAAAGCTTGGTAATATGCCCCCCAATGCCCAGGAAAAACTACAAGAAACATTGGAAAAAATCATTAATGAGGGTAGCGGAGGTTTAATTGCCATTATCCTTTAAATAAAAAATGCGTGGATTCCACGCATTATTTTTATCTACAAAAAAACCTCGCAACTACTATGGTGCGAGGTGTCTTTGTCTTTTAATGGTCGGAGCGACAGGATTTGAACCTGCGACCTCTTGACCCCCAGTCAAGCGCGCTACCAAACTGCGCCACGCCCCGACACACATCTGTTATTATAGTATATTCTTTAACTTTTTGCAAGTGCTATTTTTTTGCGGGTTAGCGGCAAAAATTCCTTATAGGTAGGCTACAAACGAAAGAAAGGAGGAATGAAAAATGATGGAATTTACGGGTTTCAATTCCTTAT
>JAAYMK010000159.1 GCA_012521405.1 Bacillota bacterium | reverse complement strand
TACAACCGCCGTTCGAACAATATCCCGATGCGTCCTCTCGGCTACCTGTCTCCACTGGAGTTTTTAAAACTGTACTGTGTCCAACATGTTTGACAAACCTACAGAGATTTTTTGCCGTACAGGAATTATAAAAATTTAAAGCAGGTGAGGCGGGATAATATTACTATAAAACATTTGCAGGAGGATAGCAATGGTTAATAAAGAACGCCTTATGCAGACTTTTTTAGAAATTGTGCAGATTAACAGTCAAACAAAAAAGGAAAGAGAAATGGCCGATTACTTAAAAGAAAAATTAAGTGCTTTGGGCTTAACTGTGACTGAAGATAATGCCGGCGAGCAAATTGGCGGCAATGCCGGCAATGTCATTGGTATTTTAGAAAGAAATGCACAAAAACCTGCTTTGCTTTTTTCTGCCCATATGGATCGTGTGGCGCCTGGAGAGAATATTAAACCGGTGGTTGAGGGTGATGTGATTAAAAGTAGTGGAGATACGATTTTAGGTGCCGACGACGGTGCCGGTTTGGCGGCCATTCTTGAGTTGTTGCAGATTGTAAAGGAAAAAGAATTGGCACATGGACGCATTGAAGTTGTATTTACCATTGCGGAAGAGGGCGGCTTAAACGGAGCCAAAAGTTTAGATTTAAGTCAACTGCAGGCAAAAATGGGTTTGATTTTAGACAGTACAGGTGAGGCCGGTATTGTCATCAACCAAGCGCCGGCACAAGATGAAATCATTGCGAAAATCCATGGGCGTGCTGCCCATGCCGGTGTGGAGCCGGAAAAAGGAGTTAATGCCATTATGGTGGCGGCAAAGGCCATTGGCATGATGAAACTAGGGAGATTGGACGAAGAAACCACAGCCAATATTGGAGTCATTAGTGGCGGCAAAGCAACAAATATTGTTCCTGATTACGTGGAAGTGCATGGGGAAGCACGCAGCCTTAAAGAAGAAAAGTTGGTTAAAGTTACAGAAGCCATGACAAAAGCTTTTCTGACCGCGGCGGCGCAAGCAAATGCCCGGGTGGACTTGGATGTAAAAAGACTTTATCCGGCATATTATATTCCTGAGGAGCATGATTTGCTGCAATTGGTGAAAAGGGCCGGGGAAGCTGTTGGACTTCCCATAAAAATTCAAGCCACTGGTGGCGGCAGTGATGCCAATATCTTTAACGGCAAAGGCATTGACGCCCTTAATCTTGCCGTGGGTAACGAAAAGGTACATACGGTGGAAGAATATCAAAACATAAATGAACTGGTAAAAACGGTGGAATTAATTGTTAAAGTCTTGGAGCTGGTTTAATTCACCAAATCCTTGCTTCCCGCATATACTAATGTGTAATCGGTACATAGCAAGGGGGTGATGATTTGCGTACCTTTGGGCTAGGTGCCCTGGTTCGCAAAGTTGTCGGTCTGGCCCTGGCGGTGGCAGGCATCGCCATCGTAATAGATTCTCTACCTCCATATCTTCTTATAATCTTTATAGGCATTGGCCTTATTTGGGCGGGTTGGCTTGTGTTCCGTATGGAACGCATTTACTAGAAAGGAGGATCAGCATGCGTTTCTATACAGTAAAAGTACCAAAATTTATTGGCAAAATTTTAAAAGGAATTTTAGGCATGTTGCAAAAATAAAAAAAGCGCAGACGCGCGCTTTTTTTTTGTTTTTAGACCGCCCTATTAATTTTACCGGCTTTTAAGCAGCGGGTGCAGACATTCACCCGGCGTGGGGTTCCATTTATGATTGCTTTTACCCTTTGTATGTTTGCTTTCCAGTTTCTTTTCGTTTTAATGTGAGAATGGCTGATGGTAAACCCTGTTGCAGTACCTTTACCGCAGACAACACATTTTCTGGCCAATTTCGACACCTCCTTGCTCAAAAGCGGAAAAAAGAAAATTAATCAGCCAAATAAGCAAAATCACTTTCTAAATTCTAACATAGACAGGACTGTCTTGCAAGCAAATAATATACCTGGCAGGAATTTTACTAGAAGATATGGAATAACTATTTTCTAATTATGGCAAGATAAGTTTTTACTAAGGAATTCAGCCAAAGCAAAAGATGCATTTTAGGTACTGAAATGGTATAATGCTATAGTATTCACTGCGGTAATGAAGTAAACAACAAATGTAGATAAGAAAAGCGGAAAACTATTGGGAGACGTAAATTTTTTCGATTTTATGTGAGTTTTAAGCGGGAGGTTAGAAAATGGCCAACAGAATTAAAACCGACCTTGGTGAAGTAATCATCTCAGAAGAATTGATTGCTACACTGGCCGGCGTTGCTGCCATCGAGTGTTATGGCTTGGTGGGAATGGCAGCACGAGCAAAAATTAAAGACGGCATTGCGGAATTGTTGGGACGTGATAATTTAAGCCGCGGTGTAGAAGTAACTCAGGACGGCGAACAATTAATTATTGATCTCTACATCATTGTTTCATATGGTACTAAAATAACCGAGGTGGCCACCAATGTCCAAGAAAAGGTGAAATACACTTTAGAAAGGTTCACCGGTTTAAATGTAGCCAAAGTAAACATACATGTCCAGGGAGTCAGGGTGGCCGATAAATAGGAGGCAAGATTGATGGAGCAATTACTGGGGTCTGATTTTAAGCTGATGATCATCGCCGGTGCTCGCCTTTTGGAAAATAACAAGGAAATGATTAATGCCATGAATACTTTTCCGGTTCCGGACGGCGACACCGGCACAAATATGAGTTTAACCATGCGTTCAGCCCTTGCTGAAGTGCAAAAAGTAAATACTGATTCTATCGGAGATGTGGCTGCAGCTTTAGCAACAGGTTCCCTCTTGGGTGCACGCGGTAACTCCGGAGTAATCTTGTCACAAATCTTCCGCGGCTTTGCCAAGGGATTGGAAGGCAAACATAAAGTTACTCCCAAAGAGTTTGCTGCTGCCATGCAAAGTGGAGTGCAGGCTGCTTATAAAGCAGTGATGAAACCAGTAGAAGGGACCATGCTGACCATTGCCCGGGAGAGTGCAAAGGCAGCTATTTCCGCGGCAAACCGTGGAACCGGGTTTAAGCAAATGCTGCAGGATGTGGTGGAGCATGCAGAAGCAGTTTTAGCAAAGACACCCGATATGCTTCCGGTTTTAAAGGAAGCCGGTGTAGTTGATGCCGGCGGCAGAGGATTAATTGATATTTATACAGGTTTTCTTTTGCAATTATTGGGAGAAGAAATTCCGGAAGCGCATGAAATTCAGGAGACTAAATTAGAACAATCGCAGGACGTTTTCCATACTGAGGAGATAGAATTCGGTTATTGCACGGAGCTGATTATCCGGGGAGAAAAGCTTGATCCGGAAAAGATCCGCCGGGAAATCAGCGTTCTAGGGGATTCGGTGTTGTCTGTGGGCGACAGTCAGCTAGTTAAAGTGCATATCCATACTAACAATCCCGGTTTGGTTTTAGAAAAATGTATTGCCTACGGGACACTGCATGATATTAAAATTGATAACATGCGCGACCAGCATACCGAAATACTGAATATAGAAAGTGAACCGGAACCGCAGGTTGTTGAGGGGATTGCCGTGGTGGCTGTGGCCAACGGCGACGGTTTAACGGAAATTTTCAACAGCCTGGGGGTGGATAAGATTATTCATGGTGGCCAAAGTATGAACCCAAGTACGGAGGACTTGTTACAGGCGGTAAAAGAAGTGCCGCAAAACAAGGTCATTATTTTACCTAATAATAAAAACATTATTTTATCTGCCAAACAAGTTTGCCAGTTAAGTGATAAAGATGTGCGCGTGGTGGAAAGCCGTTCGATACCACAAGGTATTGCGGCGATGCTAGCCTATATTCAAGATGAAGCCTTGGAGAAAAATGTGGAAAATATGGAGGCAGCAAGGCAAAAAGTTAAATCGGCTGCAGTAACCTACGCAGTTTGTGACAGTAAAGTTAACGGCATGGAGATAAAAAAGAACGATATTATCGGACTTATTGAAGATGATATTATTGCTTGCGGGAATAATGTGGAACAGATTGTGAAAGACTTGTTATTTAAAATGGTGGATGATGAAACTGAAGTTATTACTCTTTATGCCGGTGAAGCGGTACCCATGGATACGGCAGAGACTTTACAAAATGAAATTGAGTCGCTTTTTGCTGAGTATGATGTGGAATTATACGAAGGAGGCCAACCCCACTATTTTTATATCCTCTCTGTAGAATAGCTGCGAGAAAGGGAGTGACTTATTGGGCATAATTATTGTTACAGACAGTACGGCGGATCTGCCGCGCGGGGTGGCAGAAGAACTTAAAATTGCCGTAGTACCTTTAAAGGTACATTTTGGCGAGGAAGCATTTTTGGACTGGATAGATTTAGATGCAGATGCTTTTTTTCAAAAGCTGCAAACCAGTAAAGTCATACCGCGCACCTCGCAACCCTCACCGGCCGATTTTGAATCGCTATATCAACAAGTGGCCTCAATTGATGACAGTATTATTTCTCTTCATCTTTCCTCACATTTAAGCGGCACTTATCAATCGGCGGTAATTGCCAAATCAGTTTTGGAGCAATATGATATTGAAGTAATTGATACCAAAACCGCCAGCATGGGCTTGGGTATTGTCGTCATTGAGGCAGCACGGGCGGCTGCAGCCGGCTGCGGAAAAACGGAAATTATAAATCTAATTCATAAGCTTTTAAAGAAGGTTAAAATTTTCTTTGCTGTTGATACTCTTGAATATTTGCAGCGCAACGGCCGCATTGGTAAAGCTGCTGCCATGGTTGGCGGACTTTTAAATGTCAAGCCTATTTTGACTCTGGAAGATGGCATTGTGGTGCCAAAAGGTAAAGTGCGCGGTAAAGCAAAGGCAAAGGAATATTTAATTGATCTCATTGGCGAAGAATTTGGGGAAAATGTTAAGGGCAAAATTATGATCCTGCACGGTAATGAACTTGAAAGTGCCCTGGAGTTGAAAGAAAAAATAGAAAAACGCTATCATTGTTCCGAAATCTTTCTTTCTTCCATAGGCGCAGTTATTGGCACACATACCGGTCCCGGCGTGCTGGGGGTGGGTGTGCTGCCTGAATAAAATTATTTTATAGACGAACACAATAAAATTAATCTGCGAGAAAAACAAAAAAAATACCTGGGAAATAATTCCCAGGTATTTTTTTTATGTGATGGAGAAAACTTATACGCTTTAGGAAAATGATTCTAGTATATAGATAGGCTTGCGCGCCCATACTAAAGACACAACATTAAAGGAGGTGAGTTTTATGGCAACAAATAAAGTCAACCAAACCGGTCGTAACCGCATCCTGGTAAGCGGTGCCGAGCAAGCTCTGGAGAGATTCAAGTATGAAATCGCCAATGAGCTTGGCCTCGACTACAGTGGCGATAAAGGTAATTTGACTTCCCGTCAAAACGGTTATGTCGGTGGTTTGATGGTACGCAGAATGATTGAGCAAGCCGAAACTCAATTAGCTAACGGTGGTAATTTTGGTGGAGGCGCTAATACACAAGCCTAACCAATGTAGAAAGCGGAAGGTACATATACTTTCCGCTTTTTTGTGTATGTAAAAATTTTTAAAGGAGCAATTGCTTTCTGTGCAGAAATTAAAAAGGACCCTCCGGGCGGGGAGTCCCGAAGGGTGGGAGAGGAGAAACCGGAGGAAGAGCTTATGGGGAATATGTTGTACCCATATTATGAACGGAAAAATTAAAGTCTATACATAAAAATTCATGGTAATTAATGGTAATTTTTTGAGGTGACAAGGATGCGTGTCATTAGCGGCTGCGCCAAAGGCAGAAAACTAAAAACATTAAAAGGTTTTAACACCCGGCCCACAGCCGATCGGGTAAAGGAATCACTTTTTAATATTTTGCAAGACCGCTTGCCGGGCGCATATTGTTTGGACCTCTTTGCCGGCAGCGGTGCACTGGGCATTGAGGCTCTAAGCCGCGGAGCGCAAAAATGTATTTTTATTGAAAAAAGTGCTCAGTGTGTTAAAATTATTAAAGAAAATCTGCTTCACTGCCAATTGACACAAAGGGGAGAAGTTTGGCAGAAAGATGCAGTTGCTGCCGTTAAGCTTTTAGCGAAACAAGCCTTTAAATTTGATCTGATTTTTCTGGATGCGCCGTACGGCAGCTCTGTATTGGCACAAGCTTTGGAAAAAATTGCTCAAAACAAAATTCTCAGCAGAACTGGCCTTGCTGTTGTAGAACATCATGTGCAAGACAGCACATGGTTACATTTTTGGCAGGTTTACCGTGAAAAAAAATATGGGAAAACTAAAATTACTTTTTTAGTGCTGGCAGATGACGAACCCAAAAGGGAGGAATAAAAAATGACGGTTGCACTTTATCCAGGAAGTTTTGATCCTCTAACTAACGGTCATCGGGATATAATTGACCGCATTAGTAGAATTTTTGACAAAGTAATTGTATCCGTTTTAGAAAATCCGCGCAAAAAACCTTTATTTACTATTGAAGAACGGGTAGAAATGTTAGAGCAGATTGCCTCCAAGTATAAAAATGTAGAAATTGATTCCTTTCGCGGCCTCTTGGTAGATTATGCCCGCAAAAAAAAATCTGATATTATTATAAAAGGTTTGCGCTCCACAGGTGATTTTGAATTTGAATTTCAAATGGCGCTCATTAATCATAAGTTGGAGCCTTCAGTAGAAACTTTATTTATTATGACCAATAGCGAATTTTCCTATGTTTCCAGCAGCATGGTAAAGGAAATTGCTTATTATGGCGGCGACATTTCCTCATTGGTACCACCGGAAATTCACGAAAAAGTTTTATCTAAAATAAATGCTAACGTCGAAAAACTACAATTTTAAGCGTTCTGGATAGATTCATGAACAAACCTAATGCCAAAAGTCCTAAAATGATGAAAATAAATAATTTGCACATATGACCTGTGCGCTGCAGGAAGGAGAAGCTGCTGTCCACCTGCCAAGGAGCAAAAACAGGTAAAGACGTAACTGCAGAAATAGGCCCCAGCAAAAGCCAGGTAAAAGCTGCAGCAAAGAGAGCATGAATTATACGGGCAAAAATAAAGGGCGTAATTTTTAAATCTGTATCACTAATAACACTGGCCACCTGCCCGTGGACAGAGATTCCGCTCCAGGCGATAATGGCACTAGCAACCATAATTTTTTGGAGGAGCGGTACCGTGGCAGGCGCTTTGCTAACAAGTTCGCAGCCTAAATCAACTTCAAAGATACCGCTGATAATGGCGGGGATAAGACTGCTGTCCAAACCCAGTGGACTTAAAATTTTCAGTGCCATCATGCCTAAAATATCTACAATGCCCAAAACTGTAAAGATGCGAATGATGACAGAAAAGAGGATAATAAAACCTCCTACCAGTAAAAGGCTGTTGATAGAATTACGGATGGCATCTCCCAAAAGTTCGCCAAAATTGCGCCCATCTTTTTGCCGCGCCATGTATAAAGCATTAAAAGCCCGGCCTAAAATGTTGCCAGTTGCTCTCTTTTCCCGCAGGTACGGCTCGTTTTTACCGTAAAAACGCAAAAGCAAACCTGTGGCAATGCTGGAAAGATAGTGCGCTGCCATGATGGTAAAGCCCACTTGTGGTAGATTAAACATACCAACGGCTACGGCGCCGCTCATGAAAAGGGGGTCGGCAGTATTGGTAAAGCTCATTAAACGCTCACCTTCAGTTTTTGTACATAAACCGTCGCGGCGCAACCGGGCAGATAAAATGGCACCGATAGGGTAGCCGGATGCCAACCCCATGGCCATGACAAAAGATCCTTCACCCGGCACCCTAAAAAGCGGCCGCATTAACGGCTCCAGCAGTACACCAAGAAAATGAACAACACCCAAACCCATCAGTATTTCCGAGCCTATAAAGAAGGGAAGCAAGGCGGGAAAAACAACATCCCACCAAATTTTTAGCCCTTTTACGGCTGCACTAAAAGCTTCTTCCGGAAAAAATACCATCGAAACGGTGATGCCAACGGCAAGAGCAGCAGGTAAATATGCTGTTATGCGTTTTTTGGTGAAATGATTTGTACTCATGATTCCTCCCGCAGTATTAATAATCAGGTAACACTAATATATATAGTTAAAATTGCGGGAGTATACCGAGTTCGAGGTGAGTCTCCAGTGGGCAGTGAGCAAAAGAAAATTGGCTTGGCTTTAGGTGGCGGTTCGGCGCGTGGTTTTGCCCATATAGGTGTGTTGCAAGTTTTAGAAGGGGCGCAGATTCCCATTGATTTAGTGGTCGGAACCAGTATGGGAGCCGTTATCGGTGCTTTTTACTGCGCCGGCATTGATCTTTTGCTGTTGGAAAAGATGGCTTGTCAATTGCAGCGTAATTTTTGGATGGACTGGACCTTTCCGCGGCTGGGTTTAGCAGCCGGTGATAAACTGGAACAGTTAATTTTTTTATTGACAAAAGGGAAAACTTTTGCTCAGTTGGAGAAATATTTTGCCGTCGTGGCTGCTGATTTGCGCAGTGGTGAAAAAGTTGTGTTGCAAAAAGGTTCTGTAGCCCGGGCAGTGCGGGCTTCCGCAGCTATTCCCGGAGTTTTCCATCCTGTTGAGGAAGGCGACAAAGTGTTGGTTGACGGCGGGGTGGTGGAAAGGGTACCTGCGCCAACGGCAAGAGATATGGGTGCCGATTTCATCATTGCCGTTGATGTGGGTATTTACTTGGGAGGAGAAAAACCGCATCATCTGCTTGATGTAATTACGCAAAGCTTGGATATTATGCAGCGCGATTTATGTCGTTACACGCTGGAAGCTGCCGATGTGGTGGTCCAGCCGCAGCTAAAGGAAATTTCACCGGGACATTTCCATAAAGCTGATATTGCCATCCAAAAAGGTCGGGAAGCAGCTTATGAAGTACTTCCCCAAATTAAAGCATTGTTAGGAAAAGAGAGGTTATATGAAGAAGCTACGTAAACTCATTATTATCTGTCTAATCGGAGCAATTCTCTTCTTTACCCGCACAAATTATCTGATTATCCGACCTGGTTCAGCAGAAGATCTGTCCAGATTTGTTTCCGTTCCGGGGCAAGAAGCGGAAAACCAAGGCACATTCTATATGGTTACAGTGTCGCAGCAAAAAGCTTCCCCGGCAATGTTGCTTTATGGTTTATTAAATCCCATTATCGATATCAGACATAGTCATACTGTGATTCCTCCTGAAATGGATCCACAAGATTATCAGCGCTTAATGCAAAGATGGATGGAGGAAAGTCAAAACCTGGCCAAAGTTGTTGCCTTAAGAAGGCTGGGTTATGATGTGGCTGTGGAAAGTGACGGCGTTGAAGTGGTGGAAATCGGTGAAAACAGTCCTGCCAAAGGACTGCTACTTCCCGGCGACCTTATTGTGCAAGTAGATCATGAACCGGTTTATTTGGCCGATGAGCTGGTGGAGCGCGTGCAAGCACGTCCCATTGGTGATCCGGTTAAATTAACGATAAAGCGAAATGGTGAGCTAAAACAGCTAGAAATTGCCACGACAAATCATTCTGAGGAGCCGGATAAGGCAGGGATTTTGATTTATATTCAGACAAAAAACTGGCGTCCCCAATTGCCCTTTGAAATTGAAATTAATGTGGGGAGAATTACAGGTTCTTCAGCCGGACTTATGTTTGTCTTGGAAATTTTGGATCAATTGGATGCACGTCAACTTACCGGCGGCAAAAAAATTGCCGGAACCGGCACCATAAATTTACAAGAAGAAGTGGGACCCATTGGTGGTGTCAGACAAAAAGTAAGAGCCGCGGAAAAAGCAGGAGCGGAATATTTCTTCGTGCCGCAGAAAAACTATCAAGAAGCGAAAACGGCAGCCCGTACAATTAAACTGGTTCCGGTAGAGACCCTTGACGATGCACTGCAATTTTTGGAAAAACTGGCAGACGAAAACTAATGATTTCCGGTAGATCTTTGCCCGCCGGGCTTGGTAAAATGTTGACAATGCAGATCTTCACTTATATAATTAACTTTAGCGCAAGTGAGGTGCGTATTTTCTCCATGAAAATAGATATTGCCGCGTTAAAAAAAGAGCCCGGCAGACCGTTTACTTATGATTTTACCGTGGATGCATCTCAATTGGAATTGGACGCGGATACAGAACTTTTGTCTCCGCTGTCCGTTCACTTGATTGCTGTTTACCAGGATGGAAAACTGGTGGTAAACGGTAAGTTAAGCACAAAAATTAAATTAGTGTGCAGTCGCTGTTTAAAAATTTTTGCGCACGATTTTGTCGAGGAATTTGCTGAGGAAATTGATATTTCCGGGGAAACAGAGCAGGATCTTTCCTGGTTGGCAAGGGAAATATTTTATACCGCATTGCCGCTTAAACCGCTCTGTAAAGCCACATGCCGAGGTTTATGTGAGACTTGCGGCGCCGATTTGAATGAAAAACAGTGTGACTGTGCCAAAGATAAGACGGACCCTCGCTGGGCAGTATTGGGGCAATTATTGAAATGAGATTTGGGAGGTGTAATTTGTGGCAGTACCAAAGAGAAAAACATCAAAACAAAGAAGAAATAAGCGTAGGACGCATTGGAAGTTAACTGTTCCGGGATTGGTATCTTGCCCGCAATGTCACGAGCCAAAATTACCTCACCGTGTCTGTGTACATTGCGGTTACTATAAAGGTAGAGAAGCTGTGGAAACAAAATAGCTCACCTGACAAATACTCTCCTCTTTTCTTCGGAAAAGGGAGGGTTTTTGTTATCTTTGAGAAACTTTACCTAGTAAAAGCTTGACTTAGACAAAAATTCCACGGTGGGGTGAAAAAATGATTCGATTAGCACTGGATGCCATGGGGGGAGATCATGCTCCCGCAGAAATTATCGCAGGTGGATTAAAGGCAGTAGAGGAACTGGATGATCTGTTCCTTTATCTTATCGGCCCGGAGGAAATTTTACAAAAACATTTGCGGGAAAAAACATTTCCCCAGGACCGGGTAAAACTGATTCATGCCCCGGAAGTGATTACAAATGATGATGCCCCTGTCATGGCTGTAAGGCGCAAGCGTAACTCGTCCATGATGACGGCGCTCACGCTGGTAAAGGAGAAGAAAGCGGATGTCATGGCTTCAGCAGGCAATACCGGCGCTCTCATGGCAGGAGCTGTTCTTATTACCAAACGTTTACCTGGAATTGATCGTCCTGCTTTAACAGTTGTCGCGCCTACTTTCAACGGTGACAATGTGGTTTTATTAGATATGGGCGCCAATATGGATGCTAAAGCTGATAATTTATTGCAATACGGTATCATGGGAAAAATTTATGCCCGTGAGGTACTGCAAAAAAAATCACCCCGCGTTGCCTTGCTTAATGTGGGAGAGGAAGAAATTAAAGGCAATGAACAAGTAAAGAAAGCATTTTCATTGCTGCAAAAAAATCTTCCTGAATTTGTGGGCAATATTGAAGCCCGGGATGTTTTGCAGGGGGCAGCGGATGTGGTTGTGTGTGATGGTTTTGTAGGTAATATTTTGTTGAAAACAATTGAAGGTGTTGCTGCAGGTTTATTCGCTCTGCTGAAGGATACTTTTTCGCAAAATTTAAAAAACAAAATTGGTGCCGCTCTTTTGCTTCCGGAATTAAAACGCCTGAAGGCAAAACTGGATTATGCCGAATACGGGGGAGCACCTCTTTTAGGCGTCGGGTGTGCCTGCATTAAATGTCATGGTTCATCAGACGCCCGGGCTATTTATAATGCCCTTGTGGGCCAAGCTTATCGCTTTGCGCGTCAGGATGTTAATGGGCAAATAAGCAAGGAACTGGCGGATTTACAACGGCAAGATTAAGTTTTCCCACAAAGGAGAAAAAAGATGAAGTTACAAAATGTTGGCATCTTGGGAGTAGGTTCAGCCGTTCCCACAAAAGTTGTTACCAATTTTGATTTGGAAAAAATCATTAATACCAGTGATACATGGATACGCACACGAACAGGTATAAGAGAGCGCAGAATTGTGGCTGGGACACAAACCACTTCAGACCTGGCGGCAGAAGCTGCCAAAGCTGCCGTGAAAGCTGCCGGTTGTACCATGGCAGAAATTGATTTAATTTTGGTGGCCACCGTTTCACCCGATACCATCATGCCTTCTACAGCCTGTTTTGTCCAGGAAAAAATCGGGGCCAAAAATGCAGCTGCTTTTGATCTTTCTGCCGGCTGTACCGGTTTTGTTTATGGACTAGCCGTAGGGTGCAGTTTTGTGCGCAGTGGTATGTATAAACGCGTCTTGGTTATCGGCGCCGAAGTGTTATCAAAATTTGTGGATTGGACTGATCGTACTACTTGTGTGCTCTTTGGCGACGGTGCCGGAGCAGTGCTTTTAGGCCCTGTGGAGAAACCCGGATTGCTTAGCTTTAAACTTCACGCCGACGGTTCCATGGGAGATTTGTTAATTACACCGGCCGGAGGGGCGCGCTTACCGGCCACAAAAGAGACGGTGGAAGCAAGGCAGCATTATATCAAAATGGTTTCCGGCAATGAAACTTTTAAATTTGCTGTGCGGGTGATGGGTGAAGTGGTGCAGCAAGCTTTAGATGAAGCCGGTCTCACCAAAGAAGATCTGGATTTTTTAATTCCGCATCAAGCTAATTTGCGTATTATTGAGGCCGCCAGAAAAAGATTTAACCTTCCCCAAGAGCGTGTCGTAGTTAATATTGATCGCTATGGTAATATGTCCAGTGCCTCAATTCCTGTGGCATTGGATGAAGCCATCAGGGAGGGCCGCATTAAGCGCGGCCATGTACTGGGATTTGTCGGTTTCGGAGCGGGACTGACATGGGGAGCAATAATTATGAAGTATTAGTAAGGGGGAAGAAAATGGCTTTACATACCAGGCTTTGTGAGCTTTTAGGGATTGCATACCCTATTTTACAGGGTGGTATGGCATGGGTGGCCACCGGTGAATTGGCAGCAGCCGTTTCCGAAGCGGGAGGCTTGGGTATCATCGGTGCCGGTAATGCTCCAGCTGACGTGCTGCAGGCAGAGATTAAAAAAGCAAAGGAGCTGACAGATAAACCGTTCGGTGTAAATTTAATGCTTTTGTCACCCTTTGTGGAAGAAGTGGTAGAACTTTTATGCGCCGAAGGCGTACGCGTAGTGACCACAGGTGCCGGCAATCCGGGAAAATATATTGATCGTTTTAAAGCCAAAGGTATAAAAGTGATTCCGGTGGTTTCTGCCGTGGCTTTGGCCAAACGTTTGGAGCGCGTCGGCGTAGATGCCGTTATTGCCGAAGGTATGGAGGCCGGAGGACATATAGGTGAACTGACCACCATGGTTTTAGTGCCGCAAATTGTTGATGCCGTCCAGATACCGGTCATTGCTGCCGGTGGCATCGCCGACGGGCGTGGTGTGGCTGCTGCTTTAGCGCTGGGGGCGGAAGGTGTCCAGTTGGGGACACGTTTTATTTGCGCCCAGGAATGTACAGTACACCAAAATTATAAAGAGGCCATCCTGAAAGCCAAGGATCGCGATACGGTGGTGACCGGAGAAACAACGGGACATCCGGTTCGGATTTTGCGTAATCAGTTGGCACGGGAATTTAGTAAAAGGGAAAGAAGCGGCGCCACCAGGGAAGAATTGGAGGTATTAGGTGCCGGCAAATTGGCTGCCGCCGCCAGGCAGGGTGATGTAAAAAACGGCTCCGTCATGGCGGGGCAGGCTGCTGCTTTAGTTAATACAGTGGAGCCGGCGCAGGCAATTATGCATAATTTAGTGCAAAATACGCTCACGGTTATTGAGGAGTTGAAAGAGAAATTCAGTGAGGTGAAGTAATGGGTAAACTGGCATTTCTTTTTCCGGGCCAGGGGTCACAATACATAGGAATGGGGCGGGAATTGGCAGAAAAATTTCCCGAAGCCCGCTGTGTTTTTGCCGAAGCAGATGATGTGTTAAAAATGAAGCTATCCGACATCATTTTTCACGGTGATGCAGAACAGCTCAAATTAACGGAAATTACTCAGCCAGCCATTGTGGCCACCAGTATGGCATGCCTGGAAGTGGTGCGCCTTTTCGGCGTTGAACCGGAAGCTTGCGCCGGTCTAAGTTTAGGGGAATATTCGGCTTTAATTGCTGCCGGTGCTTTTAATTTTGCCGAGGCATTGCCTTTAGTACAAAAACGCGGTAAATTGATGCAGGAAGCGGTGCCAGCGGGCGCCGGGGGGATGGCTGCCATTTTAGGTTTGCCAAGGGAAACGGTGGCGGTGGTCTGCAAAGAAGCAAGTGCGGTCGGAATTGTAGAACCGGCCAACTATAATGCTCCGGGCCAAATTGTGATTTCCGGTGAACTTCCTGCTGTACGCAAAGCCTGTGAGCTAGCCAAGAAAATGGGAGCAAAGCGGGCTGTGGAATTGCCTGTAAGCGC
>JAAYMK010000158.1 GCA_012521405.1 Bacillota bacterium | reverse complement strand
GCCGCTTTTCAAAGGCGGCAGCAACCTTACTAGATCAGCTTTGAGAAAGTTAAATGAACGTTGTTTCGTGTAAATGATGTGGGGTTCAATAAAACCTAAAGTGTCTTGACACTATCGGAAAGACAGTGTTCGTTGACGATTTAAACTAGATGTGATAAATTCAAGTGAAGAATGTAAGGAGGAGAGGCCATGGGACAAAATTTAACGCGGAAAATCATTGCAGAACATTTAGTTTCCGGGGAAATGATTCCCGGTTCTGAAATTGCCATTCGCATTGATCAGACTTTAACCCAAGATGCCACCGGAACCATGGCATATTTACAGTTTGAAGCCATGGGTGTACCGCGGGTAAAAACGGAATTATCCGTCTCTTATGTTGATCATAATACGCTGCAAACAGGTTTTGAAAATGCCGACGACCACCGCTTTCTACAAACGGTGGCGGCCAAGCACGGGATTTATTTTTCCCGCCCCGGCAACGGCATTTGCCATCAAGTCCACCTGGAGCGTTTCGGGGTGCCGGGCAAAACTCTCCTGGGTTCCGACAGCCATACTCCAACCGCCGGGGGACTGGGCATGCTGGCCATAGGGGCCGGAGGCTTGGATGTGGCCGTGGCCATGGGGGGAGGCCCCTTTTATTTGACTATGCCCAAAGTGGTACAGGTAAAACTGCTGGGAAAATTGCCGCCCTGGGTATCGGCTAAAGATGTCATTTTGGAAGTCCTGCGCCGCCTGACGGTTAAAGGCGGTGTAGGTAAGATTCTAGAATATACCGGGGAAGGCGTAAAATCTTTAACTGTGCCTGAACGTGCCACCATTACCAATATGGGTGCAGAGCTTGGGGCTACCACATCCATTTTCCCCAGCGATGAAATCACGAAAGCATTTTTGGCGGCACAAGATCGACTCCACCACTGGGTGGAACTGCAGCCTGACGAAGATGCCGAGTACGACGAAGAGCTTGTCATCAATTTGAGTGAACTGGAGCCGCTGGTGGCTTGTCCTCACAGCCCGGACAATGTGAAACCCATCAGAGAACTGGCCGGGTTAAAGGTAAATCAAGTCTGCATTGGCAGCTGCACCAATTCCTCCTATGCCGATTTGGCACAGGTGGCAAAAATTTTGCGTGGTAAAAAAGTACACAATGATGTGAGCTTAGTTATCTCGCCCGGTTCGCGTCAAGTTTTTGAAATGTTGGCCCGGGATGGTATTTTAGCCGATTTAATTGCTTCCGGTGCCAGGATTTTAGAGTCAGCCTGCGGGCCCTGTATCGGTATGGGACAGGCTCCCGCCTCCGGAGCGGTTTCCGTGCGCACCTTTAACCGAAACTTTAAAGGACGTTCCGGTACAGCCGATGCTCAAGTCTATTTAACGGGACCGGAAGCTGCCGCCGCGGCCGCCCTGCGGGGCGAACTGGTTGATCCCCGGGAGCTGGGAGAGTATACTAAGATTGAACTGCCGGAAAAATATATTATTGATGACGGCATGGTAATCCCCCCTGCCGATAACCCGGAAGAGGTAGAAGTAATCCGCGGCCCCAATATTAAACCGCTGCCGGTGAATGAAGAGTTGCCGGATGCCTTAGAACTTAAAGTTCTGTTACAGGTAGAAGACAATATTACTACAGACCATATTATGCCGGCAGGGGCAAAAATCTTGCCGCTGCGTTCCAACATACCCGCCATCAGTGAGTATGTGTTTTCCGGCATTGATCCTACCTTTGCCGAGCGGGCCAAGGCAGCTAAAAGCGGCGTTGTGGTAGGCGGCCATAACTACGGGCAAGGTTCTAGCCGTGAGCATGCCGCACTGGCACCTATGTACCTGGGGCTGAAGGCGGTCATTGCCAAATCCTTTGCGCGTATTCATCACGCTAACCTGGTGAACTTCGGTATTTTGCCCTTGACGTTTGTCAATGAGGCTGATTATGACCAAATTAGCCAGGATGATGTTCTGGTTATTCGCAACCTGCATCAACAGCTGCAGCAGGAAACCATTGAAGTTGAAAATGTAACCAAAGGCGTCACTTTTGCCGTACGCCACGGTTTGACACCGCGCCAGGTAAGTATCATTACCGCCGGCGGTTTACTCAATTATACGAAAAAGCAAAACGCCTAAGAGAAAAATCCGCAAGTCAAAGCTTGCGGATTTTCTCTTCATTTGATTTAGATCACATCTTTCTTGCCGGCGCCGTGTTATACTGCAAATAAGAAGATTAGAGGGGGTTAGAAAATGGTAAGAAAAATGGTTAGACCCATTATTCGTATTGATGAAGAAAAATGTGACGGTTGCGGTTTATGCATACCCAATTGCGCAGAAGGCGCTTTACAGATAGTAAACGGGAAAGCTAAATTGGTGGCGGAAAATTTATGTGACGGCTTGGGTGCCTGTTTGGGTGAATGTCCTAAAGGTGCATTAATTATTGAAGAGCGGGAAGCTGAAGCATTTGATGAAGAGGCAGTGGCAGAACATTTGGCTGCACTGAAAACTCAAGAAGAGCCGGAAACACTTGGCTGCGGCTGCCCCGGGACCATGGCACGAAAACTGCAGCCCAAAAAGGAGACTACCACCGCTCATGATTTTGCAGAAACTCCTTCTGAATTAACACAGTGGCCGGTGCAGATGGCTCTGGTAAATCCCAAAGCCGACTATTTCCAAAATGCCCATCTCTTAATTGCTGCCGACTGTGTGCCTTGCGCCTATGCTGATTTTCATAAAAACTTGCTGCGGGGCAGAGCCCTTGCCATCGGTTGTCCGAAACTAGATGATGCTCTGAGTTATGTAAATAAACTGACGGCAATTATCCGCCATAATAATCTGCAAAGCATTACCGTTGCTTATATGGAAGTGCCTTGTTGCGGCGGTTTGGTCAGAATTCTGCAAGAGGCCGTTAAACGTGCCGGTGTCACTGTACCTATTAATTTGGTACGTATCTCCTTAGACGGGCAGATTATTAACAAACAGCAGTTAACTGCCTAAAAAATGTAGTAAATTTAGGGGACGATTAAGCATAGCTTATCGTCTTTTTTTTGTTAAAAACTAGTTTTACCCGTCACAGCGGCTATGGTGTGTATAGCCGGAGATGACTAAAGGCAATGTTTTGGGGCATAGTAAGACTAGCAAAATGATGGGAGGAAACTTTTTGGCAACCTTTTTGGCAAAGTCTAAAGAACTGGCATTAATTATTCCCTTAGCTCTGCGGATATTACCGGAGGTAAACAGGGAACTGGAGAACTGGCAAAAACTAGCCCAAGCAATTCCTTGTGACCAGTTGCGCACGCAAGCTTTAAACAGCATTGCCGGTAAGCGTTTTCACTGTCAGGGCGGCAGCATCTATGCCGTGTATACGCCGGCAAAGAAGCCCGTTTTGCTTCGCTTTATCGTGGCTTTGCAAACCATGAGCGATTATTTGGATAACTTGAGTGATCGTATAGCGGGCGCAGAGGAAAAAAGTCTTAGGACTTTGCATCAGGCGATGCTGGCTGCCGTTGATTTAGAAGAACCGTTGGCCAATTGGTATGCAGATTTCCCCTACCATAATGACGGCGGTTATCTCGAGCATTTAGTGCAAGCCTGCCGGCAGATGCTGATTCAGCT
>JAAYMK010000022.1 GCA_012521405.1 Bacillota bacterium | reverse complement strand
TTGTTTATTTCCTCCACCGTACATTCTTTCCCAGGTTTTAGTTCAATAATGGCCAGGGCAATTTCCCCTAAACGCTTATCGGGGATACCGATGACGGCCGCATCTTTAATGGCATCATGTTCACGCAAAAAATCTTCCACTTGTACCGGATAAATATTTTCACCGCCACTGATAATGACATCCTTCTTCCGGTCCACCAAGTAGATAAAGCCGTCTTCGTCTTCCCGGGCCATATCGCCTGTATATAACCAGCCATCTTTAAGCACAGCCGCCGTAGCTTCCGGGTCGTTATAATAGCATCTCATGACGCCGGGGCCCTTGACAATCAGTTCCCCCACCTGACCTTGCGGCACAGGATTTCCCTTTTCATCAACAATTTTTGCTTCCCAACCGTATCCCGGCAGGCCGATAGCACCCACTTTATGGATATTTTCCACGCCGAGGTGCACACAGCCGGGACCGGCGGATTCACTTAAACCATAATTTGTATCATAAAGATGATGAGGAAAATATTTTTTCCAGCGGCGGATTAAACTTGGAGGAACCGGCTGCGCACCAATATGCATGAGCCTCCATTGCGAAAGTTCATAATCTTCCAGCTTCACGGCGCCGCTTTCAATGGCATCCAAGATATCTTGTGCCCAAGGAACTAAAAGCCAGACAATCGTTATCTTTTCTTCGGAAACAGTTTTCAAGATCCATTCAGGTTTAACTCCCCGCAGCAAAACGGCTTTACTTGCCGATAGCAAACTGCCAAACCAGTGCATTTTGGCGCCGGTGTGATAAAGCGGGGGAATACATAAAAAATTATCTTCTCTGGTTTGCCCGTGATGCTTTTGCTCTGTATAACAGGCAGCCATTAAACTGCCGTGGCTGTGTAGAATTGCTTTGGGAAAACCTGTAGTGCCGGAGGAAAAATAAATGGCGGCATCATCTTCGTCTGTAATTTTAATCCCGGGTGCCTCCGAGCTGCAGTTGGCGGTTAAACGGTCGTAACTCTCCGCAAAAGTAGGCCGGTTTTCTCCGGCGTAAAGTAAAATTTTCACATTAGGGATGTCGTGATAAATTGTTTCAATTCTCCCAATAAATTCAGGTCCGAAAATTAAAGCTTTTGCTTCAGACAAGGTTAAGCAATGTTGAATTTCTTCTGCTGTATAGCGAAAATTCAAAGGCACAGCCACAGCCCCGGTTTTTAAAATCCCGAAATATATAGGCAGCCACTCTAAACAATTCATCAGCAGAATGGCTACTTTATCTCCTTTTTTTATCCCTCTTTTTAAAAGCAGGTTAGCTAACCTGTTGGCTTTTTCATCAAAGACTCTCCAAGTCATTTCCCGGCGATATTCGCCGGCAGGACTGTTCATAATTAACTCGTAATCAAGCCAAGTAACATTATGTTCTTCCTGCAGATCCATGTTAATTTCCGTGAGACAAAGTTCATTTCCGTACAAACGCGCATTGCGCGCCAAAAGTTCTGTAATCGGCATGCTTCATTTCCTCCCATTCTACCATGCTACAAAAAAGCAAGGGTTATATCTATTTTCCGTTCTACCGGAATACGCCTCATTAACATTATAATGTTAAGCTTCCGCTTTCGCAAGGCAATTTGCAGCACATTCAAAGCAAGCTTTTTTATAAAAAAAGCCGCCGCTAAAGCGACGACTAACCCGGTTTTAGGAAAGCAGAGCACGATCATTGGCAAATTCTTCACCGCTGGCCTGTCCAAAACGCTTGAGTAAATCTTCCACTGTCAGTTTTTTCTTTGCTTCCTCTGTAATGTCCAACAAGATCCGGCCTTCATGCATCATAATTAAACGATTGCCGTATCTAATGGCATCTCGCATATTGTGGGTAACCATTAAAGTGGTCAAATTACTTTCTCTAATAAATTTATCCGTAATTGCCAAAACTTTAACGGCGGTTTTGGGATCCAAGGCGGCAGTATGTTCATCCAAAAGAAGCAGTTTAGGCCTTTTCAGGGTTGCCATTAAAAGTGTAAGTGCTTGGCGCTGGCCGCCGGACAAAAGCCCAACTTTATCGCTGAGGCGATTTTCCAGTCCCAAATCCAACTGGCTTAACAGTTCTTTATATAATTTTCTTTCCTGGCTGGTAATCATCCATTTTAAGGTACGCTTTTGCCCCCGCCGGTAAGCTAAAGCCAGGTTTTCTTCTATTCCCATATTGGCGGCGGTGCCCACCATGGGATCCTGGAAGACACGGCCAAGCATCCCTGCACGCTTATGCTCAGGAATTTTGGTGACATCTATACCGTCAATGAAAATGCTGCCTGCATCCACGGCATGGACTCCGGCGATACAGTTGAGAAGTGTTGATTTCCCGGAACCGTTTCCCCCGATGACGGTAACAAAATCTCCCGCTTTGAGTTCAAGGTTAATATTGTTTAAAGCAGTTTTTTCATTGACGGTACCGGGGTTAAAAACTTTATAAACTCCTTTTATCGATAGCACCGGATGCCCCTCCTTTCATGCTCTTGGTTAAAGGACGCAAATATGACTTGAATGTAGGAAGGGCCAAAGCAATAGCAACGGTGATGGCGGTAAAAAGCTTCAAGTCATTGGCCGGCATCCCCAGCTTCAAGACAAAGGCAATGATTAAGCGGTAAGTAATGGCGCCTAAAGCCAGGGAAACAAGACGGCTGTAAAAACTTCTTTTCACAAAAAGAACTTCACCGATAATCACAGAGGCCAAGCCAATAACAATGGATCCGATGCCCATTTGAATATCGGCAAAGCTCTGCTGCTGGGCAATTAATGCTCCGCTCAGCGCCACAAGGCCGTTACTCAGAACTAAACCAAGAATAATCATATTGTTGGTATTAATCCCTTGGGCTCGAGCCATTTGCGGATTATCGCCTGTAGCCCGGATGGCACACCCGATTTCCGTTCCGAAAAACCAGTATAAAATTGTTATAATCACAAAAACACAAATAATCCCTAAAATTGTGGCGGGAAGCAGTTGAGTTATATTCAGCCGCGTAAACAGCGGGTTATTTACCAGACTTGAAGTTTGAAAAACTGTATACACTGTATCCATACGTAAAAGCGACAAATTGGATTTACCGAGAATACGCAAGTTAATGGAATAGAGCGCAATCATGGTTAAAATTCCCGATAACAAAGCAGGAATTTTTAACTTAGTATGCAGCAGGCCTGTAACCAGGCCTGCTGCCATCCCTCCCAAGAAAGCCAGAAAAGTTGCCAGATAAGGATTCATGCCAATGTAAATACAATGGGCAGCAATGGCTGCACCGGTCGTAATGCTTCCTTCCACCGATAAATCGGCAATGCCTAAGATGCGATAAGTTATATAAACGCCAATTGTCATCACGGCCCATAAAAGGCCCAGCATGATAGCACCTAAAACTATTTGCGGCATTTTCCCCACTCGTTTCCGGATTTTTTATTCGTAGACGACGTATTCCAAAAGATCTTCAGGTATTTCTAGCCCTATTTCCTCCGCAACTTTACCGTTAATAGTAAAATCGAATTCTTTTGCTGCTTCAATGGGCATGGTTGACGGATGGGCACCTTCTTCAAAGATGCGGATAGCCATTAAACCGGTTTGGTAACCTAATTCATAATAATTTATCCCTAAGGTTGCTAAACCGCCGGACATCACCATGCCGGATTCACCACAAATTACCGGTGTTTTTGACTGTGACGTCACCCCGTGAACTACGGGCATGGCAGAAGCAAAAATATTGTCTGTTGGGATATAAATGGCATCACACTGGTTCACAATCGCTTGTGTCGCCTGCTGTACTTCATTGGTATTAGAGACTGTTACTTCCGTATATACCAGGCCTTTTGCCTCGACTGCTTCTTTAGCAATTTGCGCCTGCAAAACTGAATTGTCTTCACTGGAGTTGTAAAGCACGCCCACTGTTTTTGCGTCCGGCACCAGTTTTACCAATAAATCTATCTGTTCTTTAATGGGGTTCATATCGGTGGTACCGCTCACATTGCCCCCGGGCTTTTCATTGGATTCAGCCAGGCGAGCCACAACATAATCGGTGATGGCTGTACCCAAAATGGGAATTTCCGTGGTTTTGCCGGCAATAGATTGTGCCGCAGGGGTGGCAATGGCCAGCACCAGATCCACATTGTTGGCCACAAAGCGGTCACTGATTGTACCTAAATTGTTTTGGTCTGCTTGGGCATTATGATAATCAATTTCAATGTTTTCCCCGTCTTTGTAGCCATTGTCAGCCAAAGCATCAATAAATCCGTCCCGGGCAGCATCAAGGGCAATATGTTCAGCAAATTGGATAATGCCGATGACTAATTTTTTGTCACCTTTTGCCTCATTGTCACGGGAGCAACCTACAAGCCCCACCAGTAAAAGAACCAGCAGCACTGATATTGCCAACTTTAGCCTTTTTTTCATATTAACCCTCCCTTTGAAAATACGTATGTAAGTATATTTAACCGGTTAAATATGTGAAAAAAAAACGCCGCCTGCCAGTAACAGGGGCGAATTTCTCATTCGCGGTACCACCTTGTTTTCGTTGCCGAAGGCAACCTCAGCGGGCAACTACCATTGCCCCTCTGCATTAACGGGCAGAACCCGGCACAGCCTACACAGCATCATGCCTTTCAGTGTGCGGCTCTCAAGATGAATTCACAGCACTAATCCCTGCTTTCTCGCACCCACCGAAAGCTCTCTGCATCGATTAGTTCTTGCTGCTACTACTTCTTGGTCATTGCCTTTAAACCGGTATGATGTTTTACTTCACCGCTTTAAATCATCAATATGCCTGTTACTATGCTAATTTATTTAAGATAATTTGTCAACTACTTTTTTACTTCTGATAGTGTCAAGACACTTTAGGTTTTATTGAACCCCACATCATTTACACGAAACAACGTTCATTTAACTTTCTTAAAGCTGATCTAGTAAGGTTGCTGCCGCCTTTGAAAAGCGGCACATTGTTGAAATACTCCATGCCTGTCAATTTTCTTTGTTGTACACGTTTTAATTCCTGCTGG
>JAAYMK010000021.1 GCA_012521405.1 Bacillota bacterium | reverse complement strand
TATATGCCGCATAAGGGCGTTTGGCCCGCTCCATAGCATCAATCATGGCAATTGTCTGATAAACGGAAACAAGCATATCAAGACGCGTATGATGGAAAAATGCAGGCGGTGTTTGCGGACCGACCAGATCACCATTGGGTACATAAACAATGCCGTCATCGGTCTGCTGGCCGCAAAACATGGGACCAAAGCCCAAAATCAAGGCATTAGGCTTGTCCTCTTCAAGGGTGTAGCCGAAGGTTTTGGATTACCGAATCACTTCGGAGGATAGGTGCCAAAATTATCTTGACAGACACCCACCGAAAAAACAGCATTGACGAATTTATACATTAATGATATTATTTAAGTAACAAATCCCACAGGCCTCTGCCCTATGAATATAGGGCATGCACACTTTGTGGGCTTTTTGTATTAAGGGGGGAAACGATGAGTTATATAAAGCCCTTTTTGCCCATTGATAAACAAATTAGATTACTTAAAACACGGGGATTACGTATAAGTGATTCAGAATATGAAATTGCAAAACAATTCTTTTTAAATAACAACTACTACAGAATAAGCGGCTACTCTTTAACGTTGCGAAAAAATGACAAGTTTTACAATAATGCTTCGTTAAAAGTTTTAATGCAAATTTATGAAGCTGACCGCTGCATGCGCCATTTATTATTATTAATCGCTGAAATAGTAGAAGTACGTATTAAATCATTAATTGCATACTATCATAGCAAAGAATACGGACCTTTGGGGTATCTAGACATAAACAACTTTGGTTATTTAAAAAATGGCAAAGCAAACTTACAAGCCAATTACTTAGATATTATAAAGAAAGCCGATCGCCAAAAGGAAAACTTAAAAGGATCTGAATTATTTATAAAACACCACGTAGAAAATAAGGACGGCAATATGCCATTCTGGGTTTATTTTGAAATTTTAACTATGTCAGATATTTCTAAATTATATACACTTTTAGATACCAACTTGCAAAAGAAAATAGCTGAAGAATTAGGTTTTAAATTCTCCCAAAATAATATTATTGTGGGGAATCTATTACACTGTATTGCTATTTTGAGAAATATTTGTGCACATGGTGGGCGTCTTTACAACAGGTTATTTACAAGGAAACCCAGACTTTCTAGGCATGAAAAACTATTACTAAGAAAGGAAAATGGAGTACCTGTCTATGACAAACTTTTTTCCTATATATTAGTTCTTAAATCACTTACCCAGCCCAAGGATTTCAAATTGCTTGTCGAACATATAAACTTAATACATAAACAGTATCCGCTTGTAGATTTCAAACATTATGGTTTTCCCAATGATTGGCGGAAAATACTGAATTAAAATAATAATTTCAGCATATATTAATAGTAACAGATCCTACGAGCTTATTTTATAAGCGCAATACAGTAGGCCCCAAAAAACACCCGCTTAAACATAAATTTGTTTATGCGGGTGTTTTGCATATTAAGGAAAACAAATCCTTATTTTTAGACAGCGAGGTAACATTTTGCCAATTCTGCTTATTTAAATACCTTAAAGTCTTTATCACGGAAAGCGGCGTTAAAAGGCATATGAATGTTATCGGCTTGGCCTAATGGCATTTCTTCAGGCTTAACCGGGACGCTGCCTTCAGGAACAGGCGGCGGCGTAAACATGGGCATGGGGAATTGCGGGAATTCATCCCCTTCCTGCATCGGCGGCATAGGCGGCATCATTGGCATCTTCTGTGGCATGAGTGAAATACCCAGCTGGTTTGCCAGGAAACGCCACGCCTGTTCAAACCAATCATCAATGCAGGGACCGACTGTACCGTCTTCGGCCAATATGCGGTTTACAGCATTAGTCTCCCCATGTCCTCCCGTACTGGAGATATATGCCGCATAAGGGCGTTTGGCCCGCTCCATAGCATCAATCATGGCAATTGTCTGATAAACGGAAACAAGCATATCAAGACGCGTATGATGGAAAAATGCAGGCGGTGTTTGCG
>JAAYMK010000020.1 GCA_012521405.1 Bacillota bacterium | reverse complement strand
CTACAGCGGCTTTAATAAACTTGATGGCGGTGCGTAGCAGTTCAAGGGGAGGGGGGATCCTAATGCCGAAAAAAGTAGTTAAAGCAATAAAGGCGGCAAAGCACCACACAAGCATAAAGACGGCCAGTTCCCGCCATAATTTATAGAAAATTAATCTGGGTGCTTCAAGTATCGGGATGCTAATTAAGCCTAAAATGACCAGAAAAAGCAGCATGAGAATCCCTCCGGCAAGCTTGATTATGAATTCTTTATAGGACGGACATGCAGTCCGGTACGTCTGATATTGGTTTTGACCGTGATGTCTACTTTCATAGTGCTGAAAACTTCATCCCACCTGTCTTTTAAGCGGTTAAAGGTTTTGGCATCTTTGCGATTCAGCATAGCGCCAAAGCCCACAAGATCGGTTTGCAATTCCTGCATTTTGCTGAGGGCTTTTTCCATATCTGCTTTGATAACGCCGGCCATGGCGGTGTTGAGTTTTTTTATTATTTCCGGTGTAATATAGTCTATTTCAACAGCTCTGCTGCGGACATCTCCTTCCACATTAACTTCCGCTATAAAGGAAACTTTATTATTTTTAATTACAGGCGTCAATTTTGAGTTGACGCGGTAAACGAGAATGTCTACGGTAGAATCAGGATCGACAGGGTCATGAACTTCAATAATTGTCTGGCCCGTCCCGCCGAGAAACCAGAGAAAACCGCGGGTATCAATGGCGTCCAAGATGCCCACCATTTTTTTACCTTTAAACACGGCTAAACCGGCAAGGGTAACAATATCCTCCAGTTCCTCGCCGGCACCTCCTCCGGTGCCGGCGCCGTTTTCACCGCTTTCTGCCTGCCCGCCCGGTTGTTCTTCCTCCTTCAGCTCCGGCAGTACTTTTTCCAAGGGTGATCCTACCATCAGTAAAGAAGTGTATGCTTCTTGTCCGGGGTTTGCTATATCACGGGCAAATTCAAAAAGCTGCTGGGCATCTGTGGCGCGGGTTTTTTCCGCATGGCGCACTACGCCCAGGATCTCTTCACTGACGGTGGATTCAATGCGTTCGGAAGTGGTCAAAGCTTTTTGTGCCAGCCCGGCGGTCACGATCAGGTAAGTACTGGCCCGGATTTCCGGGTGGCGCATGGCAAAATCGAAGACTTTACTTAAACTGTTTTTAGCCACATCCTGACTGATAATTAATAATTCCGTATGGGAAAGATAAAGCCGGCGCGGCACACTATAACTGATTTGTTCCAGGGCCAATTCCACGGAAGCGCCAATACCGGTAAATAATTGCGTAGGGTTAGTACTGTTGCCGCCACCTTCGCCTCCGGCAATATCGCTAGGAAGGTTAACGGCCAGGGTAACCAGGTAGGGTGCTTCACGCTCCGGCAGGTAGTCAATGGCTATGGCGCGAACTAGGGCTAGTTGTTCTACTTCTGATTGATCCCAGCAACCGGCCGAAAAAAAGGCCAAAGCAATAATCAATAAGAAAGCAATTTTGGTTGCATTTTTCATGGCTGCTTTTGCCTCCACTGCTGCCCGGAAAGAAAATTGCGGATGATGGTGATGAGCATCAGAAGCAGCGGTATTCCTAAATATAGTAATAAGCTTTCCGGAAAAGGTTTGCTAATCATGGCTTCCAAAGCGGCTACATTTTCAAATAAAGAGATGGACCAAGTAGCACAGATGACACCTAAAGGCAGTACTAAAAATTTGTATTCTTTTAAACCGGCTGCCTGGGCCAGCCCCAAGGAAGCAAAATAAAGATAAACTGATGTTTTCACAAAGACGCCGGCTACCCAGATAACCATTAATAGTGCTTCAAAACGGGTAAGAATACGCCCGATATTGATGGTGCGGGTGTACATGTGGATGGGGAAACGAAAGCTAGGCAGCAAATAGGGGCCAAAGATGGCCAAAGCGCCAATGACACCGATTGTAATCAATATTCCTGCCGCCAGGGTTGCCTTGGCCCCTGCCACAAGAGCCTTTTGGGGGCGTATCATAAAAGGAATTAACATTGCCGCCAAAATGGCATCGGCTTTCCATACTTCAATCGTGGCGGCTGTTTTGAGGATGGAGAGTAGATCACTGGTAAACATGGGTAAAAGCTGGTTTAACTCCCAGTTGCCCAGGGAAAGTATGACAATGGCGACGAGGGAGGTTGCAACTAAAAGGATAATAAATTCACTGGTGCGAGCTAGCACTTCAATACCGGCGATGGCGGCCAAAGCCGCCAAAAGCAGTAAACTGGCAATGAAAACAAAAATGGGTGTATTGGGCATGAAGGCTGTCGTCATGAATTCGCCGAATTCCCTGACTACAACCGCCACCACACGCAAAAAATTCCAGACATACATAAAGGCGAGAATTTTACCAAAAAAGGAACCCAGGATGGTCTGGCTGTATTGGAAGATAGTTTTTTGCGGATGTTGTTGACCAAGCCAATTGGCGATGAGAAGGGTAAGCAGACCTAAAAAAGTGCCCAAAAGCAAAGCGATCCAGGCATCGGAACCCAGCTTATCCACAGTGAAGGCCGGCACAAAAAGAATGGAAGTAGAAATCATGG
>JAAYMK010000157.1 GCA_012521405.1 Bacillota bacterium | reverse complement strand
TTTTCTTGGCTTTATTTACATTATTACCATTTTTACCTTTTACCTGTCAAATACTTTCCCTTAAACTTTACCAGCCGCGGGAACTGCCACCACCGCCGCTGCTGCCGCCTCCACCGCTGCGCCCGCCTCCGCCCCAGCCGCCACCGCCGCCGCGGTAGCCGCCCCGGCCAAAGGCACGCAATAGGGCAAAGGTAATGGCGCCGCCGGTAAATTTTAGATCCAGTAAAATCAAAAGCACAATCCCAATCAGCCCAAAAACGGTGAGGGGCTGAAAAGGATCCCCCTGGGGTTCCTGGACCCCTTGCGGCTCCGGTACTTCACCGGCTTCCAAACCGTATTCTTGGTAAATTTCTTTAACAATGGCAGTAAAGCCGTTGCGGATACCTAAACTGTAATTGCCTTCCCGAAAATATGGCACCATGTACTGATCCTGAATGCGGCCTGTCTTACCGTCGGGCAGTGCCCCTTCCAGACCGTAGCCCACTTCAATGCGCGACTGCCGCCCGCCTATATCAACAAGCATCAGGACGCCGTTATTTTCCTTGGCGGAGCCGATGCCCCATGCGCGAAAAAGGCCGGTGGCATACTCCTCCAAAACGGCGTCCCCTAGACTTTCCATGGTTACCACCACCACCTGCGCCGTGGTGGCTGCCTCTAAAGCCGCCGCCGTCCTTTCCAGGTAAGCCTTCGTTTCCGCATCTAACACCCGGGCAAAATCATTGACATAAAAGGCAGGCTCCGGCTGCGGGTATTGTGCCGCCCAGGCAAAGGAAGAAAGGTTTACACAGCAGAAAAAAATTGTGAAAACAATAAAGCACCGGCGCAACGGCAATCGCCCCTTAATCTCCAAAAATTTCACCTACATCAGGCACTTCCCTGCTTTCCTCTGAAGCTTCAAAGTAGTCTGCCCGCTCAAAACCAAAAATCCCGGCAATAATATTGGTAGGGAGGCGCCGGATGGTGGTATTGTAATCGCGGGCAACTTCGTTATAATCCCGTCTGGCGGTGGCAATGCGGTTTTCCGTGCCTGCCAGCTCATCCTGCAGTTGGATAAAATTCTGGTTAGCCTTTAGTTCAGGATAGTTTTCCGCAATGGCCAAAAGGCGGGATAAAGCGCTTGTCATTTGGGCGTCCGCCTCCGCCAGCTCCGCCGGCGTACCGGCACCGGCCAGCTTGGACCTGGCCTCCGCCACCTGGGTAAAAACTTCTTCTTCATGGGCGGCATAGCGCTTTACCGTTTCCACCAGATTGGGGATTAAATCATTCCTTCTTTGCAGCTGGTTGTCAATTTGACTGTAGGCCGTTTCCACCGCTTCACTCTTACTGACCAAGTTATTATAAGCACCAATGATACTGAAGGCCAAAATGGCCAACACTGCAAGTACACCGATTAAGATTACAGAACCTTTGCGCATTTATCGCTCCTCCTCAAAAGATGATTTTCCTCATTAAAATAAGACGTTTCCAAACCAAGAAAAGTTCTCCAGTTGGCAGTTTTTGTTTTTTTCACTTTATCAAAATCCCGGGTAAAAGTAAAGGAACAAAAAAGGAAAAACTTGCGTCTATAGAAACAGCAAAAAGGA
>JAAYMK010000156.1 GCA_012521405.1 Bacillota bacterium | reverse complement strand
GCTCCCCAGGGCACACTTGCCTGTGTATGTAACTTTACCGATTCCCGCAAAACCTGTCTGGTTTTTTCCACAAATTCGGCAAATGGCCGTTTTTGCGGTGCAAAAACCGACTGCCAGTAACGTTTTAAACTTAATCTTCCCTGCTGCCAGAGAAAAATATGGGCAGGCGGTATTTTATAAACACCGGCAAACATTGTTTCCGGTTCGGGAACATACTGAAAAGTTAAATAATGGGGGATTGCTTTTTCATTAATGTTTAGACTAAAACCGGGCAGTTTAGTAAAGACTTTAGCTTCAGAAGCCAGGGCAAAAAAACCGCTGTTTTCTGTATAATAAAGCGGTTTCATACCGAAACGGTCCCGGGCGCCAACAAGCAGTTGTTTTTCCTGATCATACAGGCAAAAAGCAAACATGCCACGCAGACGCACTACACAATCCGGGCCTTCTTCTTCATAAAGATGTAATATTACTTCCGCATCGCTTTCACTGCGGAAAAAATGGCCTTTTTGCAATAACTCCGCACGTAGTTGGCGGTAATTATAGATTCTACCGTCAAAAACCAAGGCAAGTGTTTTCTTTTCGTTAAAAAAAGGCTGTTTTGCCTGTGAAGATAAATCAATTGTTTTCAAATACCTACATCCCATTCTTACCGGGCCGGAAATTAAAGAACCAAAATGATCAGGGCCCCGGTGGCACATTATGGCAGTTGTTTTCTCTAAAGCAAAATTTAAACTACCTCCTGTTTTATCCCACAGCGCCAAAAATCCGCTCATATGTAAACCTCCTTTTAAAATAGATCCCAAAAACTCTCCATTTTACTATATGTTGCAAGCAACCGATTGGGAATTGTTTTTTTGTTCCTGTATAACAGTATTACCTGGGCAGGACACTAATAGTAGACTGCAGACAAGGAGGTTTAAGATGAATAGAGACAGTTATCAATTTGCCGATTTAAAGGAAAATGAAGTGGCAAAAATCCGCGAAACGGAAGAATTTTTAAATGCACAAAATAGCAGTGGCAGTGATGAGATTATTCTTCTGGCTTACAAGCCCATTAAAGAGGATAAAATCATCCGCTGAAGATAGTGGCGAGGAAGTTGCCTGTAGGGCAACAAAGACTAAAGCTGCAGACCTAAAGCCTGCAGCTTTTAAAATGTCATAATCTGCTTACAGATCTAATTTATAATCACCCGGTTTAATGTGCCCTGTCTTCCGCAGCCATTGACTAAAAAGATATGATAAAACTCCCGGCAGCACAAAATGCAAAAGTAACATACTAAAAAGCACATTAGCCGTAAAACCCATGGCATTGGCGGTACCAATCTGTCCTACCAAACCGCTGGTACCCATCCCGGCTCCATAAGGCGTATTGGTCATTTTAAAAATTGTTGTAGCCACAGGCCCTAATAAAGCGGAAGCTAAAGTAGGCGGTACTAAAATCCAGGGGTTGCGGACAATATTTGGTACTTGCAACATAGATGTACCCAAACCCTGCGCCAAAAGCCCGTTCCAGCCGTTTTCCCGGTAACTGGCGATGGCAAAACCAATCATTTGTGCCGAACAACCTACTGTGGCGGCACCGGCAGCCAACCCGGACAGGTCCAGCATAATGGCCAAAGCCGCACTGGAAATAGGAGCGGTAAGCACCAAGCCCATGACGACGGAAACGATAATCCCCATGGGAATGGGCTGCAACTCTGTTGCATACATTATAATTTGCCCTAATTTTTTCATTAATACATCTATGCCGGGACCAATAAGTTTGGCAAGCAAAACACCAACCATAATGGTTACGGCAGGTGTAATTATGATATCAATTCTTGTTTCCTTGGAGATGGCTTTACCAAATTCAGCACCTGCCACAGCGGCTACAAAGGAACCTGCCGGTCCCCCAAAAGTTGCCCCGGCCGCCCCGGTAATGGTGCTGGCAAAAAGCACCAAAGGAGGCGCCTTTAAACCGTAGGCCACAGCCACACCAATGGCCGGTCCCATCATGCTCTTGGCAAAATTGCCGCTATCCACCAGGAAGTTTAAAAAAGCATTTTCTCCCCAAAGTTTAATAAACTGGTTTCCGGCCGTTTCCAAAATCAAACCGACGATCAGTGAAGCAAAAAGTCCAAGGGCCATAGCACCTAAAGCGTCAATAAAGTAGCGCTCCAAAGAAAAAACAATATTTTTGCGTGCTAAAAACCCTTTTTTCTCCTGTTCCATCTGAATTCCTCCGTCTCGTAAAAAATTATGGGGTAACTTTAATCGTTCCCGCTCCTTCTGCCGTTACCCGGCCAATGACGGCGGCAGCCACATTTTTAGCTTCCAGCAGCTGCAGCAGCTGTGCCGCTTTTTCTTCAGCCACTGCAATCAATAACCCACCCGATGTCTGCGGATCGCAAAGAACATCAATTTCCAACTCGCCTATGCCCTCAGTTTGCAGACCGTCAGCCACATAATCCCGATTGGCGTAAGCACCGCCGGGGATAAGGCCCATACCGGCAGCCCGTATGGCGCCGGGTAAAAGGGGCACACGCCCAAAAGATATTTCCAGTGCCACCTTACTGGCCAAGGCCAGCTCCCTGGCATGGCCCAACAAGCCAAAACCGGTAATATCAGTGGCTGCAGAAACACCCACCTGAATCATGGCGGCAGAAGCTTCTTTATTCAGGGTTGCCATGGCAGCTACCGCAGTTTTTATCTCTTCTTCTTCCGCCAAATCGGCTTTTAGAGCCGTCAGGATCAGACCGGTGCCTATAGGTTTAGTTAACAGCAATACATCGCCTACTTGGGCGTTACTGTTTGTAATCAGTTTTTCCGGATGGACAAACCCGGTCACCGATAAGCCATATTTGGGTTCTTTATCTTCCACGCTGTGTCCGCCTACCACCAAAGCCCCGGCTTCCTGAACCTTGTCAGCTCCGCCTTTAAGTATTTCCGCCAAAAAAGAAATGTCTAACGTTTTGGAAGGAAAGCAAACAATATTCATGACAAGTTTCGGTTCCGCACCCATGGCGTACACATCAGAAAGGGAATTGGCAGCGGCAATCTGGCCGAAAACAAAGGGATCGTCTACCACCGGCGTAAAGAAATCCAAAGATTGCACCACCGCCAAATCATCACGCAGCTTGTAAACTCCTGCATCAGCAAAGGAATCTACACCCACTAAAAGATTTGGATCATCTATTTGCGGTAAATGACACAAAACTTGTGTCAGCGCCCCGGGGGGCATTTTTGCCGCTCACCCGCTGCTGGTGGTCATACGCGTCAGGCGTACTTCATCCATCTATTTCACCTTCTTCACATTCATTTAAATCTAAACGCCAAAGTACTCTGTCACTGCCCATCCGCCTGGTCCACTTCAAACGATCAAAAGTTTCTAATAGTGGCAGGACAAATTTGCGTGTCGATCCCAGTTTTTCCCTAAACTCTCCGGCTGCCAAAGTCTTATGCTCTTTAAAATGGCGGCAGAGCTCTTTTTTTGCCTGCTGAAAATGAGTCATATGCAATGCAAATTGCTCATCAAGGCGCACCAGCACTTTAGTATGCACCAAGTACGCAATTAGTTCTAGTGTTTCTTTTTTTGTTAAACCGATTTTTTCCGCCGCTTCCGTAAATGTGGGCGGTTTAAAACCGCTTTGCAAATACAGTCGCGACAATTTCTCCATGAGAGCGCTTTCTTTTGCCGTGGGCGCCGGCACGTGTCCCGCCAAAGCAACTAAATCATCATAAAGTTTTATCCGGCCCATTTGCACCAATCCACTGAGCAGCCAGTCATATACATTTACCGGCATTTCCTGTCCCAAAACATTTTTTAATTCAGCCCGGGACATCCCCACAGCCAAGTGGCTTTTTTGATGAAAAGTCGTAAGGGCCTCCAAAAGCTTTTCCTGCCATTCAGGCACGGCAAAAGCATTAATGAGGTAGTCACCTGCCTGTTTAATCTTGCCTTCATTAAGTAAACGTTCAAGAATTTTTTGCAAAGCCTCAGGCGATATCCCTGCTTCTTTCCGTAAAACAGTTTGCGCAACGGCACCTTCACGGCGGATGCGCTGCAAGATAGGGGCAGTGGGATCTCCTTTTTCCAGCTCTTTTAGTCTCTCCAAAACATCCCGATTAAATCTTTTATGCTTGACAGGGTGCGCATCTAAGACGACACCGCCGCCAATGGTTGTCATGGGGGAAAAACTGCGAATAATAAAGCGATCGGAATTTTGCGCCACTAACTTCTTTTCCAGGCGCAACTGGACAAAAGCCGATTTCCCCGGTTCCAGTTCATCCCTGTCCAAAAGTGCGATGCGCCCGACAGCATGACCTGTACCCAAATAAACATGAACGCGAGCCAAATTTTTCAGTTTCCAGGGTGAACTTTGCAGCAGCTGTAATTTGGCGTCTAAGAGATAGCTGGCTTCAAGTGTCCCGGGAGTGGCTACAACACTGCCACGGGGAATAATTTCTTTTTCCAAACCGCTTAAATTAATGGCTGCTCGCTGGCCGGCATAGGCAGCTTCCACTTGCTTCCCATGCACTTGAATTTGCCTTACGCGTGCTGTCCTGTCAGCAGGCAAGACAGCAACATTCGTACCAAGTTTAACCGTACCGCTTACCACCGTCCCTGTTACTATGGTACCGAAACCGGACATGGTAAAAACCCGGTCAACAGGTAAGCGAAACGGTGCTTTGGCATCCCGCGGCGTAAGTTGAGCGGTAGCTTCATCAATGGCCTGTGCCAGTTCCTTTAGGCCGTAACCTGTATAGGCCGACACGCGAAAAATAGGTGCTGCAGCCAAAAAGGTGCCCTGTAAAGCCTCTTTAACCTCCTCTTCCACCAGGTCCAGCCACTCTTCATCTTCAGCCAAATCAATCTTAGTCAGCACAACTATCCCGCGGGGGATTTGCAATAAATCCATAATCTCTAAATGCTCTTGCGTTTGGGGCATTACGCCTTCCGTAACGTCAACCACTAAAAGCACCAAATCAATCCCGCCGATACCTGCCAACATATGATGGATAAATTTTTCGTGTCCGGGAACATCAACCACACCGGCCAGGCGGCCGCTTGGCAAGCGAAAGGGGGCAAAACCCAATTCAATGGAAATTCCCCGCTTTTTTTCTTCCTTGAGGCGATCTGTATCCACACCGGTAAGGGCTTGAATAAGTTTAGTTTTGCCATGATCCACATGGCCTGCAGTGCCGACAATTATATGAGACACTTTACCACCTCTTCCTCTTCGGCCTCGGCAATTGTTCGCGGATCAAGCAGTAACCAACCTTCCTGTACACGTCCCACTAAGGACGGTTCCCCTAAACGCAACATTTCTACCCATTGTGCCAAAGACTGCTGCCGTGGCCGCAAGGCCACCACATATGTAGGCAGCTGCGTCAGCGGCATGGCGCCGCCGCCCACATAGGATACGTCCTCGCGTACGACAACGTCTAAATTTTGTGTATGTTCGCGAATTTTCTTTGCCAGTGCTTCGGCACGGCGCTGCAGTGTCGCTAGGGGCATAGTAAGCATAGCAAGTACAGGAATCTCCTTCAGCGGCTCACCCAACAAGTAAATCCGCAATGTAGCTTCCAGCGCCGCTAAAGTGACTTTATCCGGACGCAGTGCCCGCAATAATTGGTTCTTTTTAATCTGTTCAATAAAGCGGCGTTTGCCGATAATAATACCTGCCTGGGGACCGCCCAGCAACTTGTCTCCGCTTAAAGTTAACACATCAACTCCCGCCGCAAGACTCTCCCTCACCAGAGGTTCCTTTTCCAGGCCAAAGGCGGAAAGATCTATGAAAAGACCGCTACCCAAATCTTCCATGACCGGAATGTTTGCCTCCCTGGAAATTTTGACCAGTTCCGCCACTTCCACAGATTCCGTAAAGCCGACAACACGATAATTACTGGTATGTACCTTTAAAAGCAGAGCCGTTTCTTCGTCAATGGCTTGTTGATAATCGCGTGGACGTGTTTTATTCGTTGTGCCCACTTCCACCAGTTGGGCACCGCTTGCCAGCATCACTTCCGGAATACGAAAACTGCCCCCAATTTCCACCAATTCACCCCGGGAAACAATAACTTTTTTCCCGGCCGCCAAGGTGTTGAGGGCCAACAAAACGGCGGCGGCATTATTGTTAACAACACAGGCTGCTTCCGCCCCTGTCAAGAGCGCCAGTAGCTTTTCCACATGCACATGCCGCGAACCCCGGTGGCCGCTTGCCAAATCCAGCTCCAAACTACAATAACCGGCGGCTTCTTGCATGGCCTCTATTGCTGCTTTCGCCAGCCGTGCCCGCCCTAAATTAGTATGCAAAACAGTACCTGTGGCATTAATGACACGCCGTAAAGAAGGTTGAACCAACCCGGCAAGCTCCTGCTCCACTTGTTCGGCAACTGCTTCCGGTACAAGCTCTAAGCCGTCTAAATCTGAAGCGTGTGCTGCCTGTAAAATGCGGTGGCGCAGTTTATGAATGCACTTTTGACTGATTTTAACCAGCAACCAGTGCGGGTACGCTGTACCCATTGTTTTTTTAACAGCAGATACAACTGCATCCACCCCCGGCAGTGCACGCAAATAAGCTTGTCGCCAATTTGTCTCCATCTTTTTCACCTTTTAACGTTATTTGCATCTGTCTTGTCATGTCAATAATTATATAGTTTAAGTCGTTTTCACGCAAGCGCAAGAAACAGAAAAATAGTGTCAAGACACTTTAGGTTTTATTGAACCCCACATCATTTACACGAAACAACGTTCATTTAACTTTCTCAAAG
>JAAYMK010000155.1 GCA_012521405.1 Bacillota bacterium | reverse complement strand
TGGTAACGGCGGCAATGGCCACAAAAATAAGCGGATGTTTGGAGTCGCCCATACCGCGCAAAATAGAAGAAACAAGATTGTAGCCAAAGGTAAAAATGGTACCGAGAAAAACAATCACTAGATAAATAACTGCTTCCGCAAAAGCTTCCTCGGGGGTGCTTAAAATTCGTAAAACCGGCTTTGTAATCAGGATTCCTACCACGGTCACAAAGACGGAAACCACAAAAATAGTAACACTTATCGTACCAATAGTTTTTTTCAGATCCTCCCGCATGCCGGCTCCCACAAGCTGGGAAATGATAATTTGCCCGCCGTTTGTAAAGCCAATACATAAAGCGGTGGTGAGCCAGATAAATTGCGAGGCAATACTGACGGCACTAAGACCTGTGCTGCCCACATATTGTCCCACAACCATCATGTCCACCATACTGTAGGCGGTCTGCAGCAGTGTTGCCAGCATGAAGGGATAGGCAAAAGTTAATAACTTCTTGGTGACGCTACCTGTAGTCAGATCATTAATTAAAGTTTTAGACTTTGTCATGCACTTCCTCCAGTGCTGTATGTATTATTACAACCGGTGTAACTAGGCAATATCTTACCATCGACTTATCGATAAAACAATCCCTTCCAGGCGGTCTTTACACCGACCGCAGCAAAAATCATTACCTTCCGGTGCTGTTAACATTTATTGACACCGTCTTCCGGCAGCAATATAATGTGAGGCAGACAAAAATATTTTCTGATGGGAGTTAGATTAGGTATGAAAATCATTATTTTTGGCGGTACCGGCGGTATGGGGCAAAAAGTTGTTAAGGAGCTCTGCTCTTATGCAGAAATCGCCCAAGTTACCGTGGCTGCAAGAAACGCTGCTAAATTTGCAGAACTAAAAAAACAGGTACCTGCACACAGTAAGTTAGAATTTTTAGCTTGCAATATTGAAGAAGCAGATCTTTCCCCATTATTAAGCGGGTATGATCTTGTGGCCGGGGCGGCCGGACCTTTTTATAAATACGAAAAGAAACTTGCCGCTGCAGCCATTAAGGCAGGCGTACACTATTTTAGCCTTTGTGATGATTATGATGCTGCAGAGCAAGTCTTTACATTAGATGCAGACGCCCGCAAAGCCAATGTCTGTGTTTTCACAGGCATCGGATGGACACCAGGCATTTCCAGCCTCATGGCCAGGACGGGAGCCGACAGGTTGGATACGGTGCAAAAAATTAATATTTCCTGGGCGGGAAATTCTGATGATTCTTCCGGCACGGCCGTCATTTTACACGTCCTACATATCTTTACCGGCCTTGTGCCTTCATTTTTGGAAGGGAAATTGCAAATGGTTCCTGCCGGTTCAGGGAAAGAAACGGTGCATTTTCCCGGCATTGGCGCCATCACCGTCTACAATGTGGGACACCCGGAACCTGTAACTATTCCCCGCTATTTTCCCGCTTTAGAAGAAGTGACGCTGAAAGGCGGCATTAATGAAGACATGCTGAACAAACTTTCCCTTTTAACAGCAAAAATAGGGCTGAGCAAAAATAAGGCCATGCGCGACGGCATGGCAGCAATTTTTGGCAAGTCTTTGCCCATATTGCGCAAAATCATCGGCGCCGGACCGGATATTTCAGGCATTAGAGTGGACATCACCGGTCACAAGGATGGGAAGCCTTGTAAACTAACTTATAGTGCCGCCGGCCCCATGGATGTGCTGACAGGTTTGCCGCTGGCGGTGGCCATCAGGGAAATGGCCAGAGGCAAGGTACAAGCTGCCGGTGTCTTTGCGCCGGAGTCGGGCATTATAGACCCGGAGATCTTCTTTGCCGAACTGAAAAAACAGGGCGTTGACGTCATTGTGGCGCAAGAAGATCATTTCGCTTAAGATTTGAGCAATTTATTGGCGGCCTCATAAGTGGCTTTATCAAAGAAAACCAGGTACACATCCATTTCATGCTCACGCAAGAAATCCTTAATGGCCGTTGCCGCCACCTGGATAGCTTCATCCCGCGGATAACCGTAAATGCCGGCGGAAATAAGCGGGAAAGCTATGGATTTTAAGCCATGCTCCTGGGCCAATTTTAAAGAATTAAGGTAGCAGCTGCGCAAAAGCTCTTCTTCCCCTTGCTTGCCGCCCTGCCAAACCGGACCGGGTGTATGGATAATATATTTGGCCGGCAATTTGTAGCCTTTGGTGATTACTGCCTCTCCGGTTTTGCAGCCGCCGATGGCATCGCATTCTTTCTGCAATTCCTCGGCCCCGGCCGCCCGGAAAATTGCCCCGCACACTCCTCCTCCCATTTTCAGTGAGGTATTGGCGGCATTGACAATGGCATCCA
>JAAYMK010000154.1 GCA_012521405.1 Bacillota bacterium | reverse complement strand
GCTTTCCGGAAAAAAATATTTCCATGCGGTGCGAGGAATTGGCTACCGTTTAGGGGGACAACCATGAAAATCCAGTACCAGCTGTGGCTCATTCTTTCTGCGCTTTTTCTCATTTTATCCCTGGGGATTTACGCTGTGGTGGGCAGTGCTTATCAAGAGCGGCTCCAGAGTGGTTATGAGCAAATTGCCGTGACCCAAGGTTTGGCCATTTTGGACGAGCTGACAAAAGCGTATCCTGCTTCCCCCAAACGTAGTAGCGGCTATTTGCAAAAATACGGCCGGCAGCTGCAATGTCGTCTCATCTTGCTTAATGCAGAAAAAAAAGTGTTTGCGGACAGTTTTAATGAACTGGCAACAAATACTGCTTTAAACCTGGCGGTGCTGCGGGAAGAAAGGCAGGTTTCCTACTTTCTGCAGACTTCATTTGGCTACCTGCAGTATACTCTCCTGCCTTTTACCAAAGCTGAAGGTCAGGGGTACTTGTTAATGATCCAGCCGGCAGCTTCCTTAGAGGCCCAGCTGCATGCTTTTCGTCTTTGGATGTTGCAGGCAATTTTGCTTTCGCTTCTGCTTTGCTTTTTACTCTCATATGCGGTCTCGGCTTGGCTAACTGAACCGATCCGCAAAATAATTGCTGCCTTAAAGCAAATTACGCCGCACAGGCGCTCCTTTACTTTAACTTACCGGCGAAGGGACGAAATCAAAGAATTAATTGTTGCCATCAAGAAGATGGTGGCGGAATTAAACTTCTATGATGAGAACCAAAAGCGTTTTTTAAGCATGTCATCTCACGAATTAAAAACACCGCTGGCCACAATGCAGTTGATTTTAGAAAACCTCCCCTATGTGCGCCAGGATGAGGAAAAGTTTCAGGAGTTTACGGCAGACCTTTCTTTTCAAATAAAAAAAATGAAACAGATGGTGGAGCAGCTTTTGTTAATGACAAAAATACACGGTATAACATTGCAAAAACAAGCTCTCTCTGCTCAAGAAGTGCAGGAACATCTTTGGCAATCTTTTCAGCATTTGGCGGAGGAGAAGCAGGTATCCCTGAAATTTGCTCTGGAGCAGACCACCTTTTATGCCGATAAGCTGTTATTTTTCCAGGCACTGGACAACCTGGTGGCCAACGCCATCCGTTACTCCCCTCCGGGGAAACAGGTGAAAATTATGTTAAAAACTACTGGGAATTTTCATCTTTTCAGTATTTGTGACCAAGGTATCGGTATTGCCGAAAAAGATCTCCCCCATATTTTTACGCCCTTTTATCGTGCTGATGATGCAACCGCCTGGAACCAGGAAGGCAGCGGCTTGGGGCTGTCAATTGCCAAACAGATTGCCGAACTGCATCAAGGTAAATTGACGGTGGATACTGTGTGGCAAAAAGGTACTTGTTTTCATTTGCAGCTGCCTAGGGAAAGTAACAAAAATGTTACACTTAATCAATCATCATGATACAAAGAAAGATTATAGTATGTTTGAGCAAAGCATAAAGAGGAGGTTCAACCATGAAAAAAATTTTTGTTGCCATGCTGCTGGCATTAATGACGTTAGGAATTTTGAGTGGCTGTAATGTTCATGATTTTCCTTTGCCGGCACCCAGTGAGGAAAATCTCCCGCCGGATGAGGATAATATGGCGGAACCGCCGGCTGAAGACGATCTTTCCCCCATCCCGGACAATAATCAGCAAAAATATGAAGTGGTATTATATTTCCCCGACAGCGATCTGATAGCTACTTACCGGGTAAAAACAGAAATTTTTGCGCAAGCAGAAGATCTGCCCAAAGCGGCATTGGAAGCGTGGCTAGCCGGCCCGGAGCACAAGGAGCTTACAGGACTGATTAATGCCGATGCCAATGTGGTCATTGAATACGTGGAAGATGTTGAGGGTATTGCTCATGTTAGTTTTTCGCAAGAAATTCAGGATGTAAACTTGGGTTCCGGCGGTGAGCTGATGTTTGCGGAACAGATCGCCATGATTATGCAGCAGTTTGGCTTCGAGCAAACGCAACTGCTTTTGGAAGGCGAAGTAGTAGATACTTTGTTGGGGCATCTTTATACGAAAGAACCTATTACTGCCAAAGATCCCGACGAATATTTATGGGTTGAAGAAAAAGACACCCGGGAATTTGTGCTGCAAAATGTTGCTTTCCGTATTTATGAGCCGGCACCCGGTACAGAAGTAAAAGATAAGCTTGTTGTACGCGGTTTGGCGCGTGTGTTTGAGGCAGCTTTCCAGTATGAATTTGAAGACGGCCATAATATTCTTGATAAAGGTTGTGTGATGGCTTCTAAGGGGGCACCGGAATGGGGAGAATTTGAGATTGTTATTGATGTTGACGGTGTCACCGGCTATTACGGCACAATTATTCTGTATGAAGTAAGTGCCAAGGACGGCTCTAGACTACATGAACTGCAGATTCCCGTTACCATTGCCAAGTAATTAGGAGAATAAGAGGAGACTAAAAAATCCCCTTGCTGATTGCAGGGGGATTACAATTTATGCCAACTTGCGACTTTTGCCCAAGACCAACGCCATGGTAAAAAAGGCTAAAGCAAATCCCAGTTGGATAAACAGACTGTAAAAAAAAGGCTGCAGAGTGGTTAAGTTAAATTGTGTCAGGGAGGCAAGATGATTGTTGGCGGCCACATACCAATAAGTTGGGGTAAAACTGGCGATTTTTAATACTGAATCACCCAATAGTTCCATGGGCACGAAAACACCGCTAACAAAAGATAGGCCTAAAGTAATAACATTGCAAACCGCAGGAATGACAGTGGCGTTTTTCACCACAAGACCGATAAGATAGCTGATAGTGGCACCACAGACGGCAAAGACAAAAGAATTTAGGAGAAAATAAGCTGTATTTAGATTGAAGCCGTCTCTCAAGGTGAAAAGGAGACAAATTGTTACCATTATCGCCCAGGCGGCAACGGTAAAAAATAAGACAGAGAGAAACAGTTGTTTATTAAAGGCAGCCGTACTTAAGGGTGAGCAGGCGTTTCTTTGCTTGAGATCTAGATTATGAAAAATTAGCATTAAAGAAGACATGCCTTGGATTAAAGTGGCCAGTAAAGTGTAAGCAAGGAAATTAAAAAAGTGGTTGGCAAAAATCCGTTTTGCAGGTTGTGCCCCCTTTGCCAACTCAACAATTGCAGTTCTGGCTAAATCCTTCTCAAGATATTGCACCAGCTCCTCTTGAGGAAGGTTTAATTGTTCCACATATAACCTGGCAGAATTTAAATACTGCTCAATACTTAAATCAAGATAAGCGTTACTGAAGGAATTCGGGACAACAGTCTTTTCCAGTTGCACATTGTCGCCCGCCATGAAATTTGCGCTGAAGCCTTTGGGTATGCGCAGGATATAGGAGACTTTGCGAAAATAAAGGGCGTCTTGGAGGGCTTCCTTCTCATCCGGCAGCTGCACAAAATTTGCCCTTTTGGCCAATTCACCTTTTAACCCCCGGACCAAGGGAGTATCTTCCTCAGCAATGAAGGCAAGATTAATTTTACTGTCGGTAAATAAGAGATCACTTTGCTCCTTTGCTGTGTTTGTAGACATCATTATGGTGATAGCGGTAAAAATAATGACATATATAAGCATGGACGGTATGTTTTTTTGCAGGATTTTTAGGCAGAGTTTAAAGACTTGCATATTTACGCCTCCTAATTATAAGGTAGGTGCCGAGGCAAAAGAGCAGAGCAAAGATAATAAGAACGCTTAAATTTTGCAGGTACCTGTTCAAAGTATCATAGTAGTAAAGACTGTAATAGGCGTCAGTGAGTAGGTTTACGGGGTTGAGATAGGCTAGGACCGGCACATGCCGGGAAACAAGATATTTTATCTCAGCATACATCATCCCGGCCAAAAAGCAGCCTGTCATGGT
>JAAYMK010000153.1 GCA_012521405.1 Bacillota bacterium | reverse complement strand
TGGTCAGTTTTAACAGGACACCGGAACTGGTGGAAATGTCAAAAAGAGCTGTCAAGTTGGTTGATGAAGCAGACCAAAAAGCAAGTGCTGAAGAAATTGTCTACTATATTGCCGAAGAAGCTTTAGTCATTCCTTTATATCACGATCCGTCTGCTTTCATTCATAACGGTAAAGTACACACCACTTACTTTAAAATGGGTCTGCAGCGCTGGGACCATCACGATATTTGGCTGGAACCGTAAATTAAATTGTAAAAATTAAAATTATTAAAACAAGGAGGGAAACCGGATGTTTCAGTTTGCGCCCATTTCAGAGCGGATTAAACGTATCCGGCAAAAGCGGGATGTGTTTACCGGCGGCCGCTACATGACCATTAACGCGGAAAGGACAAAGATCTATACCGATTACTATAAACAGCATGAAAACGAATATCCCATTCTGAAGCGGGCGGGAGCGCTTTATACCTGGTGTGCCACAAAGGAAGTCAATGTCTTTGCTGACGATATTTTTGTGGGCACCCCCGGGCCTGCCGAGCGCTCATTAAGTCCCCTGGTGGATATTGACTGCCGCTGGATTCCGGAAGTGGTAAACGATAGCGATGAAAATTTCCGCAAAGCCTGGCAATCATCCGATGCCATCTATATGAGTGATGAACAGCGGGAAATTTTCCGGGAGGCTTACGCATACTGGCATGATAAAACCCTTTCCAAACTGGTGGAAGGGGCGCTGACGGATGATTTCTGGCAAGCTGCCGGCAACGGCAGTATTTTAACCCACGGCAAGTATGATCCCGGCTTTTTCGGCGTGGCCCGTATGCCGCAGGGTCATTACGTGGCCAATTTTGACAAAGTCATCAACGTCGGTTTTGGTGAAGTACGCCGGCAGGCACTGGAGAAAATCGAAAGCTTAAAGGGCAAAATTTTTGGCGACAAAGCCAAGTCCTATCTCTTTTACCATGCGGTGGTGCGTGTCTGCGACGGCGCCATCCTCTTAGCCAAACGCTATGCCGAAGCCTGCCGCAAAAAAGCGGCGGCAGCAACCGGTGCCCGCAAAGAAGAACTTTTGTGCATGGCCGAATCCCTTGATTGGATTATGGAAAACCCGGCCCGCACCTATTGGGAAGGCTTGCAGGCCACTATCCTTTATCAACTTATGCTTTCCGCCGACGCCCAGCAGCACGGCCAGTCCATCGGCCGCATTGACAAATACACAGGGCATCTTTTGCAAAAGGAGCTGGACGCCGGCACCATTACCTGGGAGCAGGCACAGGAATACACAGATGCTTTTATTCTCCGCTTAAGCGATATTATTTCTCTGCCCGGCTTTTTCATTAACAACCAGCGCATTATTGAACTGAACGAAAAAGGCCAAAACCTCTATGCCTCCATTTATAACGGCATGACGCCCACCGCCGGCATTGCCTTGACTTTAGGCGGGCAAAAACCGGACGGCTCCGATGATTCCACTCCTGCCACCTATTTAATGCTGCAAACCTACGGCCGGATGCACATTCCGGACCCCACAGTGGCCCTGCGTATCCACCGCAACACCCCCGCGGAAATCTGGCGGCTGGGCATTGAATCCAGCAAACTTTGCGGCGGTGTGCCCCAATTTGAAAATGACGACGTCATCATCCCCGCACTGAAAAAAGCCGGCCTTTCCCATGAAGATGCCTGCAACTACAGTATTGTGGGCTGTGTGGAGCCGGCAGGCACCGGTAACGAATGGCCTGCCTGCGGTCTTACCGGCGCCGAGTCCATCTGGAACATGGTGGATGTGGTTTTACTCACCATGAACGGCGGCGTCAACCCGCGAAACGGCAAAGTGGCTTTACCCTGCAAGAAACTTTATGAATATGAATCCTTTGAGGAATTCAAGGAAGCTTTCCAGAAGCAAATGGAGTATGTACTGGACTGGAGTGCCTCCTACGCCAACGTCTTTGAACTGGTTTATTCCCACTACTTCCCCTGCATCGTGGCCTCCACCATGATGGACGGCTGCCTGGAAAAAGGTAAAGACGTCACCGAAGGCGGCGCCAAGTACAACCGCATCGGCATGACCGCCTGCGGTACCGCCAATGTGGCCGACAGTTTAATGGCCATTAAAAAGCTTTGCTTTGACGACAAAACCGTCTCGCTGCGTGAAATGTATGATGCCGTCATGAATAACTGGGAAGGTTATGAAGACCTGCGCCATACCATCATTAACGAAGTACCCCATTACGGCAATGACATTGAGGAAGTAGATGAACTGGCTTCCTGGGCTTTAGGGCTTTTTGCCGAAAAAATGCATAATACTGAAGGTGCCAGGGGCAGGTTCTCCGGCGGTACCTTTACTATGACTTTTAATGTCTACATGGGGGCGCAGCTGGGTGCCACCCCCGACGGCAGGAGAGCCGGCGAGCCCATTGCCGATGCCATCTCTCCCCGTCAAGGTTTTGATAAAAACGGCCCCACCGCCTATCTGCGCAGCGCCGCCAAGCTGCCGCACAAGGAGCTTTCCAACGGCGACCAGTTAAATATCCGCTTCTCGCCCTCCTGTGTAGCCGGCGTTGACGGCGCAGAAAAACTGAAGCAGTTAATCCAAACTTATTTTAACCTGGGCGGGATGCAGGTGCAGTTTAATGTGGTCAATACCCAAGCTTTACGGGAAGCACAAAAGAAACCTGATGAATACAAAGACTTAATTGTCCGCATTGCCGGATTTTCCACCTACTTTGTCACCCTGGATAGACGCACACAAGACGATTTCATCAGTCGCACTGAACAAGCTATCTAGGTGTACCCCCATATTTTCTGGGCAGCCGCGACCATTTCCCTGTTCCTATCCATCCCCTGCGGCTGCCCAATCCCTGTTCCTAGCATAGATGCAGCCATGAAAATCTGTGCAAAACCCTCGTGAGCACATACATTAAGCATATTAAATTAAAGGAGTTGGGAAAGTGGACAATGTAGCGCAAATTTACCAACAGCGCCTGGAAATGATGGACGATGTCAATAACGGCCGCGTGCCTAAGCGCGTGCCCATTTTATGTTCCTGTTCCACTTGGGCGTATTATTATAAAGGCTACAAGCCCCTGGACGGGATCATGAGTGAAGAGGTGGCACTGGAAGTAAGCCGGGCCATTTATGCTGATTTTTACTGGGATGTCACAGAAATTGACCCCATTATTTTACACCACCCGGAAATTTATGAACTCATCGGCGGCGGCACCTTTGCCTTTAACCAGGACGGCATGCCGCAAACCAAACCGGGCGCCATTCAAGTGATGGAAGCCGATGAATACCCTGAACTCATTGCAGATCCTTATACCTATTTCTTAGAAAAAGTCTTACCCCGGCGTTTTAAGCTTTTTAGCGACGAGTATGATTTTGAGGAAAAATACGCAAGGCTCTTAAAATATTTTTCCCTGCAAAAAGAAATCGGCCGTAAAAAAATGCTTCATGACAAAATGGCCCAAGAAGAATTTGGCCTGCCCAATGCGGTGCAGGGCATGCTCATCGCGCCCGTGGATTATATTTTAGATGCCCTGCGCGACTTCCACGGCATTATGCAGGATATTAAAAGAAGACCTGAAGAGGTCCGGGAAGCCGGCATGGTTTTAGTGGATTACTGCCTCACTTCCGTGGCCAATCTCAAACCGGAAAAAGGTAAAACCGTACTCATCCCCATGCACCTGCCCACTTTCATTAGCCCTAAAGACTTTGAAAAAGTCTACTGGCCTTCTTACCAGGCATTAATCAACGCTTTAGTAGCAAGAGGCTTTATTGTCAAATGCGCCTTTGAAAGAAAGTACGAGCACTTATTTGACTACCTGCAGGAGCTGCCGAAAAATAAAATTGTGGCCGTGGTGGAAGATGACGATATCCGCCTCTTTAAAAAGAAACTGGGTGATCGGATGGCTATTCAGGGCGGCATGCCCACGCAGACTTTATACTACGGCACCAAAGAAGAATGTTTAGATCTTGCCAAAGGCCTCATTGACGACCTGGCCCCGGGCGGCGGCTATATTTTCTCCACCAACAGGGCCATGATTGCCCCCACCGACGGCAATCCGGAAAACTTAAAAGCAGTCAATGAGTTTGTCCGTGAGTATGGGGTTTATCAATAAACATTGAGGGGAGTATTACATGACAACAGATGTTAATCGTGCAGTTTTAGAAAAGGTTGCCAAAGAAGTTTTCGGCGCCAAAACGCCGGAAGAAATAGAAGAGGTCATAAAAAGGTTAATTAAAAGTTTCGTGAAATAAGCCTCCTCCTGTATGCGGCAAATATTTTTCTTGGGGAACTGAAAAGTTCCCCTTTTTCTTTAAATTACCAAAAGTTTGGGAAAAACATTTAACAACCCTAAAGTTTTTTTACTTATTGCCGAAAGAAATAGTGAGAGCGGGACAAATGTCTGCCATTACAGGCTGTTTCGTAAAGGTCGTGGTAGATGAAGTAAGTTTGCCAAAGGCTTTGAACTTCTATGGCGGGTAGTTTTGGTGGTAATAAGCCGCAGGGCTTATTATAAAATACGTGAGCATGGAGGCTCACAAATATAAATTCAAGGAGGAAGAAAAATGAGAATTAACAACAACTTGATGGCCATGAACACCCACAGGCAACTGTCCATTGGCAACAGTGCCGCTGCCAAGTCCATGGAGAAGCTGTCATCGGGCTACCGCATCAACAGGGCTGGCGATGACGCAGCAGGTCTTGCCATCTCGGAAAAAATGAGAGGGCAAATCCGCGGCCTGGTCCAGGCCCAGAGAAACGCCCAGGACGGCATCAGCCTGATCCAGACAGCAGAAGGTGCACTTAACGAAATCCACGCTATCCTGCAAAAAATGCGGGAGCTGGCAGTACAGGCGGCAACTGATACAAACACGCTTACTGACCGCAAAGAGATTCAGAAGGAGATTAACCAGCTTCTGGATGAAATCGATCGCATTGCAAACCAAACAGAGTTCAAT
>JAAYMK010000019.1 GCA_012521405.1 Bacillota bacterium | reverse complement strand
TAAATGTAGAATCTTACCAGTAGCAATATACTGTTAGAGGTGAAATTATGCTGGCAAAAAAAGACCGGACAGCTATTAAACAGTTGGAGCTTGCATGTATCGATGAAATGGTTCCGCACGATCACTTGTTAAGAGCAGTTGAAGACAGCATTGATTTTAGTTTTATCTATGATGAAGTAAAAGACCTGTATTCCGAGACACATGGACGCCCCAGCATTGATCCCGTTGTTTTGGTTAAATTGCTATTGCTGCAGTCTTTATACGGAATCCGGTCTATGCGCCAGACCATAAAAGAAGTAGAAGTCAACGTGGCTTACCGCTGGTTTTTAGGATACGGATTTAGAGAGAAGATCCCCCACTTTTCTACTTTGGGTAAAAACTACGTTAGACGCTTCCAGGAAAGCGACTTGTTTGAAAAAATATTTGAGCGTATTCTGATGGAAGCTATTGAGTGCGGCTTTGTGCAGGCAGATGCTGTCTTTATCGATGCTACGCACGTTAAAGCCAATGCCAACAAAAAGAAATACATAAAGAAGATGGCCAAACATCGTGCTCATAAAAGCAAGCGCGATTTACTCTATGAGATAAACAAAGATCGCATAGCCCATGGGAAGAAAGCCTTTAAAGATAATGAAGATGACCAAGATGATCAAGACGATGAAAACAATAATCCTCCAGATGGAGGTAAGATTGATGGTAAAGAGAAACAAATCAAGGTAAGCACCACAGATCCTGACAGTGGAATGTTTTACAAAGCTGAAAAAGAGCGATGTTTTGCCTACACCGTTACTACAGCCTGTGACCGAAACAACTTTATCCTAGCTTTAAAAGCAGCTCCTGGCAATGTACATGACAGCCAGGTATTCTCTGATGTATTTAAAAAAATTGTTTACAATCACCCTGAAATAGAGTCAGTAGTTGTAGATGCAGGATACAAGACACCGACAATCTGCCGTGAAATCATATTAGCTGGGAAAGACCCTATAATGCCCTACAAAAGACCAATGACTAAAAAAGGCTGCTTTAAAAAACATGAATATGTTTATGATGAGTATTACGATTGCATTATCTGCCCCAACAACCAAGTATTAAAATACAGCACCACCAACCGTCGAGGCTACAGGGAATACAAAAGCGACCCTAAGATATGCTGTGAATGCTCCTTAAGAGAAAAATGCACTCAAAGCAAAAACATGACCAAGGTTGTTACCCGCCATATCTGGGAACCCTACATAGAAAAAGCCGAAGATTTGAGACACACAAAAAGAGGAAAAGAGCTTTACAAAATGCGCGGGGAGACAATTGAAAGGGTATTTGCAGATGCAAAAGAAAAACATGGGATGCGTTATACGCAATATCGTGGCTTGAGGAAGGTACAACATCACCTCACGCTTCTTTTTGCATGCATGAATTTAAAGAAATTGGCACTGTGGAAACGAAAGCAGCGGACAATACCACCTGCACCACAGCCGGTGGCGGCTGCCGCTTCTACTTTTGTATCAAACTTATTGTTTGTCATAAAAATGGCTTCCAAGAAAAAGTCTTGGAAGCCATTTTTGTCTACAGTCTGAGGCTGTCGCACTAATAGTGCACAGCCTATTTTTATAATTTACAATGCGATGTTTCTATATTCCAAAAGTTGAAGACGCATGTTTATCAACACCTGCTCAAGAATATCAAAATCATGGCTATTGTAAAAGATCTCAACCCCTGTATCCGCTTTTACCTCCAAACCTTTTTTTGCATTGGGAATCGGTATAGACCCCGAAAAAACATCGCAATAACTTTGCATCATAACCCTGTCACTGTATACATAAAACACCTTCTGACAGACGGTCACATCATAAATTACAAACCCCTTGACTACTTCAAATTTCAAATTTTTTATATATGAGTCGATGCTTTTAATTTTTTGAGGCGTAACAGGTAGGTATTTCGTAGCAGTGAATATAAATGACTTTTCTGATTTTGCTATGACTACAGGCACCATGACTTCCAGGGGCTCCAGAGGTGTGGAAGGGACGCTAATATAATTACCTGTACATTTCACGACATGGGTAAACATTTAGATCACATCCTAATTAAAGACTTTCGATATGACCTTCTGCCATTTTTGTTTCCATCTGCGGATGTCAAATGCTTCGGCGGTAAGTTTGGCGTTCTGAGAGAGTCTATTCCTTTCAGCTTCATTTTGTATAAGATATTCAATGGCATTTATGAGGTTTTCCGCCGTAGGTTTGATAAGTAGACCGTTGAAACCATCGATAATCAGATCAGATAAACCCCCTACACAAGTAGTTATAACGGCACAACCGGCGGCCATAGCTTCCAAACATGAGAGGGAGGTGCCTTCGGTGCCTTTTGTCGGGATCAAAGCAATATCCATATGCCGGAAGATTTCAGGCATCATGTGTGGCGGCTGCCAATAATAAAACAAATTTTCATTTCCTGACGCCCATTTCAAAGCTTCACCTTCAAGCCGGTCTGTATGCCCCCTGCCAACGAAATGAAATTCAGCTTTCCCGCAGTATTTTTTTAACAGAATATTAGCCGCTCTGGCGGCTTCATTTACACCCCTTACAGCGGTCAATCTCCTAGGGAAGATTATCCGGATTTTATCCGGATGCTTAGCCTTCGGACCAAAATCTTTCAAATCTATAAAATTAGGAATGTATTCCAGCTTGTGAGATAACCCGGGCCATGTGGCGTTTATCCAGTTTATGGTATTAGTATCTACCGATACCACCATTTGGGGGCCGTTTAAGGCTATATGAAGCCTGCGAAGCCATTCCTTTCTTTCAGCTTCGGTCGGGAGTTGATGATCAAACCCGGGATAATCCCAGAACACGCCATGAGAAATTGATATACTCTTTTCCAGCACTTGGGGATATGCCAGAAAGGTAACAAAATATATGGCGTAGTCCACATCCATGGCCTGCTCGTAGAAGTGTTGGTTCAGATTCGGAAAAGTTAAGATCTCACTTTTGCTTTCAGGTATGGTATTTAAAACGACTCCCGGTAATATTTCTTTTTTCCATCCACTTCCAATCTGCCACCAGCCTACCTCATATCCTAACTCTAATAGTAATCTGGTAAGTTCAAGACCATATCTCTCAGCACCTCCGTAAATCATGCGAGTGCCGTCAGGACTAAAAAAATTCGTAGTAAGGATTCCCACTTTTTTACCCATTATAACACTCTCCCAACGGAATAATCAGAAATTTAAAGGTCAAGATATCATTCACCGGCGCCGTGGGCTCTAGTTAATGATTTCCCTTCAAAAAATAAAGCCTTTTGGCTTCCTGCCATTTTTCCAAATCTTGAGGCCTGGGTTTCGTCATAATACTCTGGGTATGAGGTAGGATTTTCTTATAGAGTTTTAAATCTTTTTGCTGATAAAATAAAAACTTTTTATAATGCTCACCTTCATTGGCCCAGCCGTAATGCTTCAAACGTATATCCGAATAATAGGGGGTAAAAGCTTCACAGGGTGAGGGGAAACGGCCGCAATGAATTTCTCTTTTGGGCCAAAAATAGTTTATGTTAGGTTTATAGCGTACCATAAAAGGCGAAAACTTGGACCAGGGATCCCAGCCTCCATCCTTTCTGTAATGGGTCTTTGATGCCCAAAAGTCAAATACCCTGAAACATATTGCATCATAATAATCTTGATCTATTAAAAAACTGATTTCATCTACCACCCTGTCCTCCATTATTTCATCGGCATCGATGGCTGCAATCCACGCAGGCTCTTGTTTTACGGCCAGGTCCCATAGTTTCGACCTGAGATCTGATTCATCCTTTTCAAAAACAGGTTGCTCATTTTCATATACTATTGTCTTTTCAAAACTTTTGGCAAGTTTTACGGTGTCATCATCCGAGCAATCATCCAGGACTACTATCTTATCAACCCATTGCGAAAGGTGTTTTAAGACCTTTTCGAGATAACGCCCAGCCTCATTTCTCACAGGCATCATAGCTACTATAGTATTTTCCTTCATAAGCCCTCTCCTTTTATACATTTTTAAACAAAAAGCGGCGCAGCTTTTTATATTTATAACAAAAAGATGCGGCGCCGCCCTTTATTGTGTATAAAACAAGGATCCCCAACCCCAACCGGTAATCTCTGATAGCGTAGTGGGGTCGTTCTTGTAAAATGGGTTAGGATGTTGCCACAAACACAAAGTCCAGCGTTATATCTACACCTTCAACTATGTTACCAACATCACTGGGCAAAGTGAAAGTGAAAGTCACATCCTGATTGCCGGTGGCTAAAGTCAATTGTTGGCCGGGACTCTCGGGTTTATCTATCAGACCACTGAGGCTACCCGTATATATGTCGCCGCCGGGGCTGGCGGAAACACTCACATTTAGATTTGCCGCCAATAGAGCCGCATGGCTGGTAGTGGTTCCAGGTGATGCCTTCCAATCGGCACTGACAAAATAATATTCATCCACATCACCTGTATTGGATACATTTATTACTGCCGAGACACTGTCACCAGGCAGCAGTGATGTAGCGGAGAGCACACCACTGGCCGGAGATACTTCAATTGCCACATTGGCAGTTTGCAGTGTACTTTCAGTGGAGCTGGCCGTATAAATAAAAGGCATTTCTGTCTCACCTCCTAAAATAATAATATTCAAAGGGCAGGCTTTTTGATACTTATCTCATTGGCTTTACCATATATAAGACCCTACTTTGATGCAGTTGAAATGATAACAAACTATCTCACTTAATTACCAATCACCTTCTTCAAGAGCTCACAAAAGGGAAGTATAGAGAACAGTTAAGAAAGCTTTCAGATAAAAAAATAAGGCCACAGCAATTTTTACTGTGGACTTTAAAATGGGGAATTTGCTCGATGTAAGATTAATGACATTAGCTGAACATCTTTTCTAACAGCCAGTGGTCATTTTCTTTTAGCATGTTAACTTTGATAGTTATATCTTCCTTGCCTGCGGGGGAATCGTCAACTGTATATATAGTAATAGTCGCTTTGCTTTCACTTATATCGCTCAGTTCGTAGCGATAATTATTCCAGTCAACGTAATATCCCATGCCGACATCTTTGTTTATATCGCCATACAGCTTACCGTCTTTGTCAATATATCTACCGCTATTCATCAGAGCGTCTGCTTCACTTTTCACATATATGCCTCTAATGTAATTATCCAAATCTGAGAAGGTTACAAATCTATTATCTTTTACGGGAAATACAGATTGATCCTTAGGAAGGTTTTCGGGTATTTCCAATGGAAGCATAGAAAGTCCGAATATATTGCAGAAGACTTCACGGTTGGCTTCTATTAGCCTTCCAGCCCGAAGGTAAGCTTCTATTTCATCTTCGTTTGAATTTGGAGGTAATATCTCAATGGCGAGATCGCCTGCTTCATCGTAAGGAAGTTCAAAGGTGGGGAAACCCGCTGCATAAGGGGCCAAGGTATAAAGTTGATAATAGAATATTATACCTTTGGGGCCGAGAACAAAGTCATTTTCCGAATAATAATTCTTTGCATTTTCCTCATATTCATCGAAATAATATACATCTTCACCATAGTTGTCTTTGCTTTTGGCTTGTTCGATCTGGTTAATGACAATTTCATAGACTTTTTCCAGAACTTCTTCTTTGCTTACACCAAAAATGTCAGACAAGGTGAGCATTTTGCCGGTTTCTACATCAAAGGTTTCCGATGACCAGTAGCTGTTTGGGTGCGCACCACCGGTATTTTCGAAGTCCAAATTCAAAACTGATAGCAGGTTATTGCCGTTGTAGTAAATACTTGGCTCTCTTTCAAAAGCTAAGGGGTAAAAATCAAACCCGTTTTCCTGAGCAACTTTTTTAAATTCCATAGCGGCTTTTTTCCCTTCAGGTATGACGGTTGTTATAAAATGGTCGAGCTGTGTTTCATAATACTCGTTTATTGCTGTAATACCTTGAGCATTATCCGGGTTATCAATATAAGGATAAGTGAGCTTAAAATCGACCAAGTCAGTGCCGTCATCGTCTCGGAAAGTTTCGCGGTAAACCTTGTAAGAAATGTTTAAAGGTAATAGTTTCTCCGCGGGCGGCGAAGTATCAGTAGGGGCGGTAGAAATAGTCTCGTTTTCAAGAGAATCAATGTCGGTGCGGTTAGAATTATCTGACTTACCACACCCTGAAAAAAAGGTTATTAATAGCACCATAGCGAGAAGTAATATGAGTATTTGCACATCCTTTCGCATCTCGGCATACCTCCTTCTTAATTTAAAATAAAAGTTTTTGGGTAAAGGGTGCCTCCTACCTTCCATGAAATAAGACATTAAATTCCTCAAATAGTTAACCTACACTTAGAATACATTTGTAACACTGTAATATATTATATTATTTTTACGGGGCAAGGTAATCACCTCAAAGGACGATTTTTCTTAAAAGTAAATATAGGTGGTATCTTTTTTATCTCAAATTACATGGAACAAATTTTTTATGTTGTCGTCTAAAAATATAGAGCAAACAAAAACAAGCGATTGGGGGATATATTATCGTGAAAAGCCACAAACTTAAAAATACAATTATAACAGGTGCTTTATGCACGTTTTTGGTAGTGCCGGCATTTGTACACGGGGAGCAAGTGAAAACCATTGCCGCTGATATTAGCAAGGTTATTCCTATTAGCCATAAACTTGACCATTGGGCAGAATCATATGTCGAACAATTATTAACAGATTATGATGTAGAATCTGTATTTGAGGCAAAAGACCTCGATTCAGTTATTACCCTGACAGATTTTGATATTCTGGTCAAAGCGGCAATAGATGAAAATTATAATAGTATGCCGGATTCGATGACTAGAGAAGCGGTGGTCCATGAACTTACAAAAATATGGGCAGAAAAAACCGGCCAAGAGTTAGAAAAAATACCGGTTATAGATATGTTAATCTACTCAGATACAAATAAAATAGATGTAAAATACAACCATAGCATAACAGTAGCTTATATGAAAGGTATTGCTAAAGGTAAAGATGCAAGAGTCTTCGACCCCAAGGCAGAAGTTACATATGGTGAATTGGCTGCATTAATATGTAACACTGCCCGGGCTATTGAGAGTGAACTGGAATCTGACAGGCAGCCTATAATAGAAGGTAAATTTGAAACTAGAGGAAGCTATGAAATAAAAGACGGTAAGGTAGTATTTGATTTTGAATTAGTAAATCATTATAGTGAGCCAAAACAGCTTCAATTCGGCTCAGGTCAACAGTATGAAGTAGTTATAACCAATGAGAAAGGGGAAGAAGTATACCGTTATTCTGATGATAAATTTTTTACCTTAGCTATTATATATAAAACCATCAAACCGGGTGAATCTCTAAAATGGCAAGATATATGGGATATGACTGATCAAGAAGGAGAAAAATTAACATCGGGAAAATATACAGCCAATATAACGATAATGGTGATGCCGGAAAATAAGGACGAAAAGATTGAAGAAAATCAATTGACAACTGTTATTGACTTTAGCCTAGATAAAATGGAAGAAGAAACATCTCAAGTGCAATATGACCTGAATGAGGAAGGCATCATAAAACCCGAGTTTGCCAGGAAAATAATAGAAGAAACAGCCCATAATACAATGCAAGCAATTAAAGATAAAGACGCGGAAACACTTGCAGAATTTATCCATCCGACCAAAGGCGTCAGATTTACCCCTTATACCTATGTTTCAGTAGAGGATGATGTTGTATTAAACAAAGAAGAGATTAAAGAGTTTTTCAACGACCAAAAGGTCTACTTATGGGGGTCTTATGATGGTATAGGTGATGAAATCAACTTAACTCCAAGCCAATACTATGAGAGATTTATCTACACCGAGGATTTTCTAAATGCTGAAGAAATAGGATACAATGAAGTTTTAAGCAGTGGAAACATGTTGGAAAATCAGTTTGAAGTTTATGACAATGCCATAGTGGTGGAGTATTACTTCCCGGGTTTTAATCCGGATTATGAGGGCATGGATTGGAAAAGTCTCCGTCTGGTGTTTGAACAATATGAGGATAGTTGGAAATTGGTAGGTATCATTCACAATCAATGGACAATATAATATCGAACTCTCTCACCTCTAGTTAGCTTACTAGGGGTGATTTTTAATTAAATACTTTTCTCAATTATTTCAGTATAGCTCCTTTTCTAATATGATATAATTAGTGTAGGGTAATGTAAGCCTATTTTGGAGGTGCTTGTATGCTCGGGGGCTTGCTGGTTGGTTTGGCTGTGGGCTGGATTTTAGCAATGTTTGGAGCGAACGATCTCCTAATTCAAGGAGTTTTAGAATTGACCGGAAGGGCCATCAGTGACGCAGGATACTATACTATTTTAGCTTTTCTTGGGGCTATCGGCGGTGCAATAAATGACTATAAAAGAAGGTAAATCAGGGGACGGTTCTCTTTTCTAGCTATATAGAGCAGAGAACCGTCAGACTGTGTGAAAAAACAATCCTAAAAATCATCTTTGAAGCATAGTCCCCCGTTTTTTGTTAATTACCCTTGGTTTTTTTTAATAGATTTCGAGAAAAAGGAGAAAAACCAGCCTTATACAAGGGCTGGTTTTC